>JBFYLF010000032.1:0-17744 GCA_041305505.1 Methanothrix sp.
CGTGATGCGGGCCATCCGCGAGTGCGTCCTGGCAGGAAAGGGCAAGGAAGAGGCACAGGTCTGCGAGTACAGGCTTGAGGCCAAGCACTTCGAGGAGGCGCTAAAGAAGGTGCAGCCCACGGCTTCGGAAGAGGAGATCTACAAGAGGTTTGCTGGAGACAAAGCGGAGTAGGCGAAAAGAGGTGGGTTCCAATTTTCCCATCATTCGCTATTTTTTGATTCTAGCCAGGTACCATTTTTATTTAAACCTAGACAATATTTAGTAAATAGAATCACTTGCAGCCTACATCGTAATACTCAATCATTGCGAATTCTATTACTGCAATAGATATACAGTAGAAGATACATGAATATAGAAATAATATAATGAGATCCAAGACGAAATTTGCTTCCTGTGTTGTATAAAATATATAATAAGTTATATAAAATATAATGCCATAGAGTGCAATAAGATATGCATTATTGTTAAGCGATTCTCTATCCTGGTTTCTATTCTCAGTAATGAACGCATGTCTATTAGCTATCAAGCGCCAAATAGAAAACAATATTAAAAGAAACGCTGTAACGGCAACAGACTCTGGAGAAAGATACTTTAAGCCGTTTCCAAAAGTAGTTACTCCGATTTTTTCTACAGAAACCGCTTTTTCAAGAGGAATTGCCTGTAGCAGAAGATTTAACAAAGGAAAAGATGTTATAAATCCAAATAATAAAATCCATGCCTTACCGGTGAATTTTAAAAAGGCTTTCAGCTCTTCAATGAAATTTCCTCCACTGGTTGGCGCTCCATCTGCAACATTTGCCATTTTACGTATCTAAAGCATACTATCAAATATAGTCTTTCCTCTGTAGGAAGGGCCATCAATGGTCCTGCATCTGATGATCACCCCCCAAAACCGAAGAGAGCATTAATCTAGACCTGTGCGCCTCTCACGGCAGTAAGACCTCCCATATCTCAGCCTTGATGGAAAACCTGGGCTTGTTCAAAGCCAATGAGGCCTCCTTAGCCAGAGTCGTTGCGCTCTAACTGCGAGAGCCCATCAAAATAACCGTAATCCGCTACAACGACCGTAGCTTTTCCCGCCCCTGGGAAGAGGATGTCGGACATGATGCCGAGCGAGACGAAGGGAAAAAAGCACATCACCCGCATAAAAGCGATCATATCCTGAGCCAGGACAGCACTCTCCGGGTATAGTTAAAGAACATGGTTATCTGCTGAGCGAAGACCACTGTGACCGCGACGATGCAGCTCACAGCTTCCGAAGAGGAGATCTACAAGAGGTTTGCCGGAGTCAAGGAGACATGAGCGAGAAGACTGGGGAGTCCGGCCCCTCTCTCTTTCAGTTCTTTTTCTTCTGCCCCAAATCTTTTCAGCAGATCGTCTTCCCAAAGCAATCCTTGCAGAGCACCTTTCCCGCAGCAGTCCTGCCCATGATCTCCATGAACCTCTCTCCACACTCCTGGCAGAGCAGCGAAGGATAGACTTTTGCCCTCTCAGGCGCTGGAATGTCTGCCTCGCGAACTGCTAGCAGATCCTCGTCCTTGGCGCTCAGTATGTCATCTATGACCTTGGACCGGAGCTTTTGCATCTCCCTCTTCTCTTCAGATGTGAGCCCACCTGCTGCCATCCTCTGGCGCATTGCATCCATCCCCGCAAAGACGTCTCCCTTGAAGTAGATCCTCAGAGCCCGATTATTATCGCGCGAGTAGAATGTGAAGACCTGCTTTCCGTTATCAACGAAGATCAAGTTGCCTTTTCCAGCCGTACAGCCTAAGAGAGACTGAATGGCATCCACGCTGCATGACTTATTCTCGGCTATGCAGACCAGCTCCTCATCCTCTGCCCGAGGATAATGCTCCTGGACATGCTTTGCCACGCGATAGCCCATGGCAAGCCCAGGACAGATGTGGCCGTGAAACTTGGCAGCCTTATTGAAATCCTCTTCCATTGACATTCACCCGAAATAACAAATTTGAAACGAAAGGTCAGAGGCTGAGGTGAAAGGGCGGCGCATCATGCGTACATCTCCCCGCGCTCGACCTCTCTTGAAGCCTTCTTCCTAAGCTCCTTTCCAAGCTTGTGTCCGGCGTGACCGACGGCCCAATCTCCTCCAAAGCAGCCAGGAAATGCCTCTGAGCGATCTTGTCTGCGGCCATGTCCTCACGCAGAGCCAGCCTTCCGGCTTTTCGGACAACTGCAGCGATATCGGCTCCGGTATACTGATCCGTCTGGGCTATCAGCTCATCGACACTGATGTCATCAGCGAGAGGAGCTTTCTTTAGGTGAACCTGGAAGATCTTCCTTCGCGCCTCGCCATCAGGCACCGGAGCGAGGATCAGCTCATCAAACCGCCCTGGGCGCAGGAGCGCCGGATCTATGATGTCGGGCCTGTTTGTCGCCCCGATGACAACAACTCCGTGAAGCTCCTCCAGGCCGTCCATCTCGCTTAAGAGCTGGTTGACAACCCTCTCCGTCACATGGGGCTCGCCCGAGCCACCCCCTCGGAGGGGCACAAGAGCGTCCAGCTCATCGAGGAAGATTATCGCCGGAGCGACCTGCCTTGCCTTCTTGAATATCTCCTCAACCCTCTTCTCGCTCTCTCCATACCATTTGGATAGGAGGGCAGATCCTTTGACTGTGATGAAGTTCGCCTCGCTCTCATTTGCCACAGCCTTGGCGAGCATTGTCTTGCCAGTTCCCGGCGGGCCGTAGAGCAGTATGCCCTTGGGGGCGTCTATCCCAAGGCGGCGGAAGCTCTCTGAATAACGCAGCGGCCACTCCACAGCCTCGGTGAGGAGCTGCTTGACATCTTCAAGGCCGCCAATGTCCTCCCAGCTCACATTTGGAACCTCGACCAGAATCTCCCTCATGGCAGAAGGCGAGACCTCACGAAGCGCCGCATCGAAGTCGTCCTTCTGAACAATCAGCCTGTCCAGGACATCCTTGGAGATCGTCGGCTCGTCAAGATCGATCTCGGGAAGAATGCGCCGCAGAGCATTCATGGCGGCCTCTCTGCTGACGGCTGAGATGTCGGCCCCTACAAAGCCATACGTTCTGCTTGCGTACTCCTCCAAAGCCACGTCCTCGGCCAGAGGCATGCCGCGGGTGTGGATCTGGAAGATCTCCATTCTCCCTTCATGGTCAGGAACACCGAGCGCAATCTCCCGATCGAAGCGTCCCGGCCTTCTGAGGGCCACGTCCAGGGCTTCAGGCCGGTTGGTCGATCCGATTACTATTACGTTCTTCCTCTCTTTCAGTCCATCCATGAGCGAGAGGAGCTGTGCAACCACGCGCCGCTCAACCTCTCCGGTCACCTCTCCGCGCTTGGGTGCGATAGAGTCCAGCTCGTCAAGGAATATTATGGCAGGAGCATTCTTCTCAGCCTCCTCGAATATGTCGCGCAGCGCCTTCTCGCTCTCGCCATAATATTTCGACATGATCTCCGGGCCATTGATGNNNNCCATTGATGCTTATGAAGTAGGCATCGCTCTCATTGGCAACTGCCTTGGCGAGCATCGTCTTTCCGGTGCCCGGCGGACCGTGCAGGAGGACCCCCTTTGGAGGATCGATGCCAAGCCGGTCGAATAGCTCTGGGTGCTTGAGTGGAAGCTCAATCACCTCCCGGACCTTGGTGATCACCGGCTTTAAACCGCCAATATCCTCGTAGACAACTGAAGGAACAGACCTCTCAGGTGTCTCAACCGCCTGGGGCAGAAGCTCGATGTCCGTTCCTTCGGTGATCTTGACTATTCCACCCGGAGTCGTGGATATCACTCGAAGCTTGATCTCTCCCAGGCCGAAGGCTTGAGCGCCCAGAAAACCCCGGAAGATCTCCTCGAACATCGTCTCCCTGCTGCCAATTGTGTCTGGCGGCGGCCTTCGAACGCTTGTCGTGGAGATGATGTCACCCCTTATCAGAGGTCTGCCGTTGAAGACCTTTGTCAGGACATCTCCCGGAGCAAAGATCTGCATGCCCTGGGTGACAGGAGCCAGCGTCACATGCCTGGCTTCACTCCACTGCGCGCGCCTAACTTCGACATACTGGCCTATGCTGGTTCCTGCATTAGACCTGATCAGGCCATCCATCCGGATCATGTCCAGATCCTGATCCTGTGAATAGGCGCTCACTGCCAAAGCCGCCGTAGGCCTGGACCCCACAACCTCAACAACGTCCAGAGGACGAGCATCGATCTTGGCCAGAAAATCCTCGCCAACCCTCACTATCCCCTTTCCGACATCTCCCTGATTGGCCTCGGAGACCTTCAGCCTGACGGATTCTCCTTCTGTCATATATCTCCTTATTTCCGTTCTCTCAAAGCTGCTTTCACTTATAAAGGGGCGTCTATTTTTAAGTAGTTTGCCGTTTGCCGGATGAACGGTGCTGATATCTGAATGTTTTTTTGCCGGGGAGAACGCATAAGATGCATCAGAATAAACACCGAGAGGATCGAATTGAGATCAAAGCTTAGGAACCGAATCTTCGCCCAAAACCTATAGCCTCCGAGAAGGAAATCTTTCAAAGACCATGATTGAGAATTTCCAGGATGATGGCGGGAATCGAACTGTGCAATTAGTGGACCGCAGGGGCACTATGAAGGCATTCGAATTCGACCAGGTCTTGCTGATGCCGACTGCTGAAAGCTATCGCGCCCTTGTGGAGCAGGCACGGGTCGAGATCAAACCCAGAGCGATGAAATATCTCAAGGAGAGATGGTCCATTAGCACAATAGAGAATCTATCCTTCACAGTCATGGCCGTCGCGGTTTATGCTCGGAGCGTTCTCTATCCGCCGATATCAATCGATGTCGGAAGAGTGTTGCTGAGAACAGTTGCCCGCTGCAACCGTAGATGCATCGGCAGAAGAGAGAGCGGAGGGGGGTGCCGTGTAGCCATGAGCAGTTGTCGGCATCATTTGCCCAAATGCATCAAACTTCCCGCTGAGATTTCAGCGGGCTGGGAGCAGCTTAAAATCTATATCGCGACTGGAGGGGCCGTATGCTCTTCCAATACGATTGGCGCACAGGAAGCCATGAGAGTTGAGATTCAGATAAGACCGGATTTCGCGCCTGAAGCGTCATGCTAGCTCAAAAGAATATATGCATACATATATATCTGATTTAAAGGTTTTTTTGGCAATTTGCAAAGAACCATAGGCAACAGATTTATACAATTAGCACCCATGAAGAGTATCGATCTAGCTAAGGTGGACAGATATGGCAGAGAAAGTTATGAAAAACTACGCCCTCAGAGATGCTGAAGGCCATGAGATAGCAATCTTTACAGGAAAAGCACCGAGACAGGCTGCCCTAAAAGCAGCAAACCGCGGCTACACCGATATCAAGCTCAGGGAAAAAGGAACCAAGAATATGCACATATTCACTGGCGAGAGGGTGCAGACAGATAAGCCTAAGGGCGCTCCCGAGTGGATGCCTGAAAAGATCTGGAAGCCTAAGGTGAAGAAGGTGGGCATAGAGAAGCTGGAGTCGATCGAGCCTGTCGCTGGAATAGTCGTTGTCAAGAGGGGAGAGAAGAAAACGACTAAACCCACCGCAAAAAAATCCGCTGCAAAGAAGCCCTAAAGGCAGATAGATCGCTCCCGAATTCCACTCCTGCCCGAGCGATTCAGATATTGAATGCCTAAATCCAATCCAACTCCTTTTTCCTAAATTCATGATTTGCATAATATGGCAGAACGAAGATCTGCTTGGGATTCCTATCAGGAATCACAGTGCATAAGTAAGAGCTGACCAAGAGCGATTTTATAAAAAGGGATTTTCATCGCAATATCATATGGGATAATCATTGGACCTATCAGCTTTAGCTGCCTTTTTCAGCCCAGGCGATTTTTGCCCTGAATAAAAGTCATGGAAAATTATTAGTACAGATATGATCTTATCTGATTAAGAGGTACGACATGGGTTTATTAAACAGCCTCAGAGAGAGCCTTGGATCCTGGATAACTAGGATATTTAAAAAAAAGAGGGCAAAGATTGGATTGTACGGCCCTCCAAATGCAGGGAAGACCACCCTTGCCAACAGGATTTTGCATGACTGGACCGATGGGGAGAGCTTTGGAGAGATCTCGGCCATACCCCATGAAACCCGCAGAGCCATGAGAAAGGAGGGTGTTGTGATCAATGCCAATGGATCCAGCATTGAGCTTGATATAGTCGATACTCCGGGAATGGCCACCAAGATCGATTTCAAGGAGTTCATGGCATTCGGCCTCTCTGAGGAGGAGTCAAAGAAGAGGGCTAAAGAGGCTACAGAAGGTGTTATTGAGGCCATCAAATGGCTCGATGACCTGGACGGAGTGCTCCTTGTGATGGACTCAACCGAGGACCCATATACTCAGGTAAATGTCGTAGTGATTGGGAACATGGAGGCGAGAAAGTTGCCGCTGCTAATTGTGGCCAATAAGATGGATCTTCCCAACGCCTCGCCTGCTAGGATCAAGGCTGCCTTTCCACAGCATGCCATGGTACAGATTTCCGCTCTGGAAGGATCGAACTTAGATAGCCTTTATCAGGCTATAGCAGCTCATTTCGGGTGATCTTGATGAGAGAAGTGCATATGGACCTGATCTCCGGGGAGAAGCTGGAGAAGATGACCTCGATGGAGAAGATCCGGCTAATCCTGGATAAGGTTAAAAAAGGCAAGATAGTGGTCTTGGAGAGCGGACTTACTTCTGACGAGGAGGTGCGTCTCATCGAGATGACTATGACCGAGATACGTGTAGACGAATTTTCCGGGATAGAGATCGAGAGCTATCCTTCAAAGAAGGAAGGGTCCTTCCTGGACAAGATTTTCGGCAGAAATCTCAAGGGCAGGATGACTGTAATTGGCCCTGCCAACCAGATACGGACAATTGAGAAGGATAAGTATCAGATAAGCACGAAAGTATCTGTGGGTGACTGATGCCGCATATCTGCACCCGCTGCAATAACGTCTACGAATCAGGCGAGGATATTCTGAAGGGCTGCCCTAATTGCGGCTGGAAGAAATTCATGTTCGTGAAAAAGAGCCCCGCAAATAGGGATTGCAGAGGACAGCATGAGCAGATCATTAGCCAGGCCATGGGCGTCAGAATTCCGCCGAAGAGCACGGATAAAGCCATTCTCTCTCCCGAGAGGCAAAAGCCACCTGCAAGAATATCCCGTCCTGACGTAGCACCCTCCCACATCCATCACCATCCGGACAGCATCCTATCTGAAAGCAAGCCTCTGGCCAAAGCCCTGGAGAGCGTAAAGATAACGGCACCAGGCACTTACGAGCTTAACCTTCCCTCGCTCTTCGAAAGAGACGAGCTGATAATGGCCGTCAAGGAGGGAACCTATTTTATTGACCTGACATCAGCCTTTAAAAAGAGCAAAAAGGATTGAGATAAGATCACTTTTCTATTCTTATCTCAATTGCCTTCCAGTCAGCCTTCACTCCTCGAAGAGATTCAGCCATCGCTGCAGATGCATTGCCAATTATCTCCTGAGGGAAGTCACTCAGGTTGATGCTCTCCCCATCAACCTTAAGCTCAACCTTCATCTGATACCACTCTTTCAGGCTCCGCCAAATATTGCGATTGGCGGGGTGTAGACTATCGTGCCGGCGGAGATGGCCTGGGGAAATGTATAGACGGCGCCTGCCTGGTTATCAGCATCTGGATTTTTGACGGCAAACATGGGCGTGACAACAACTGGTGTTGCGCCTTTGATCATGGTTGCATTTGCATTTGACTGGGTTTTCTTTCCAAGAGTGCTGAGATCGAGCACATCTCCCTTCAGATTGCCCCCCAGAGCTGTCGCGGGAGAGGTGGGCATATTTGGAGAGACCCTGGGCAGAGATACCGGCTCAATGCTCGGTTTCTTATCTAATGTGCTCAAATCGAGAACATCGGCTGCACTGACCGTAAAGGTAGTGCACGCCAGAAGAACTGCAACTGCTAAGACTGAAAGAATCAACTTCATCTCATGAACCTCCTTTCTCAAAAGGGTACTCAATCAGACCCCGTATTCGTGGTACGTGAGCTTTAACCATTTAATTCTTTTGCTTATATCAAGATCCTCTGGAACGATTGAATGAAATAATTAAATTTATAAATAGAGAGTGTTACAGCATAATCAGTCTTAAATATTCCGCAATAGCATTTGCTTTCAGTTAAATAAAATCCTTACCACTTTAAATTAGCTTAATAAAAAATCAAAAATTAACATATAATTGGCGAAAACGATAGAGGCGAAAACGATAGAGGCGAGAACGATAGATACAGGAGAAAGCAATGGAAGACTGGGACCCCCCCGAGGTCTTCCATCGACCTCCTATCTCCTTGCCCACCATTCCTCGAAGTTATGCCGATTGCGAGAAGGAATTGAGGTCATCTGCAAATCTATCAAGCGAGCTGCTCGAACCGGGGCTGACGATTCTGGGAGCATAGTGGCTCTCCGGCTTTCTGGAGCAGACTGTATCTCTGCAAAGAGGCTCTGATGTCTGCATATTGCGAAAGAGTATCTTCCTGTTGATCTCAAAGGAGCCGAGGTACTCCTCACGCTCTGCCAGGCTTCTCTGCCCTGGCACCGTCTGCTTGGCATCTATCAGATAATAGCCCGTGAAGTTGTCTGCTGTCTTGAATTCTGCCGTCTTCTTCAAGGACCCCGTCTGATGCAAATTGAAGCTCTGGCTCTCAAACTCCATCTGCATGAGATTGTAGCTCTCCTGGAGCCTCGCACCCACACCGCCGAAGACAGAAGAGCTCTTGAAGCTCTCGGTTCCGATCAATGAGTCACCTGGATAAATCGCATTGTAGTTGTCCACCGCGTCTTGAGCCTCAAAATTGGGATTCTTCCCCCTTGAGCCCTCGACAAGATATTCATTTTTTACAATGGCGTCAACGCTTCCGCTGAATAGAATCTCTTTATTAGACCTCACAGCCGAGCTCATAGATCGGACATTTTTATCCAATCGGAACTGGCCTGTTCCACTGATGGCCGTCTCGGATGCATAATCCAGCGCCTGAACGGTGAATCTTCCCTCTGCTGAATTGGATATGCAGCAGCGCGAGGATGCATCAACTGCAAAATTATATAATCCAGCCATAGCATTGGGATCAGCGCTGACCAAGAGGCTCTTGCTGCGCGTGCCCCCTGCTGGAATCACAAGGCTCTCTTCGATCCAGCTAAACCACTCCAGAGGGCAGCTTGACGAGCTTATGCCTAAGGTGGCCGTTACCTCTTGCGATCCCTTATTCTTGACACTGACCAGGAACTCCAGGGTCTTTCCTTGGGTCAAATATCCTTTCTCCTCTTCGTCACCAGATCCAGCTAGGCTCACAGCGACGGAAAGGCAATTAGAGGGACCGTAACAGGGACTTGGAGGATATGCCGGAAGGCTAGGCTCGGACTGGACAGGCCAAATGCCAATCTGTGCCGCTCCTCCACCTTGATCTTCTACCGTCGCATGAGTGGGCAGGGTCAGTAGAATCAGTACAAAAAGAAGCATTTTCATAATAACCCCCTAAAAAGAAAAAGATAAGAGCTGCCAGGGGTATGTCCTAGCAGTCAATTCCGTCGCAAGGCCTGCTTTGCTTCTCTGGAACAGGGTTTTCGTGGAACTTGATCAACTTCTCGGCCTCGAATGTTCCTGTGAACATCTCGTGGGCCTTTATATCCTTGTAGAAGATCTTGTGCCACTTGGCATCGGTGCCCCAGGTACCATTGAAGGAACTCTTGACGTCAATGCCTATCACATGGGATGGGACATAGTAGCCGCTGTCGGAGGTCATAAGCTCCTCGACCTTATCGCCATCCCTTCCCGCAGCTTCAAGCTGGTCAATGAGATCCTCGGGATCAACATCTTCGAGATGGTTATTCAATTGCTTCTTTGGATTATATGGCGTGGACGAAGCAAAGAAGGACGTCTGATCCTTTTCCAACTCATAGACCGAGAACATCTCCTGCACCTCGGCACCTATGCCTCCATAGAATGCCTTTGAATGCAGATACTTGCCGCCAACTAGAGGCGTGTCGCCTGCATAGGTCATCTTGGTGGTCTCAATCAGGTTGAATCCAGCTTTATCGCTCCCGTTTACTGAAGTAATATTCCTGGCAATCTTCTCCGGATTCTGGGAATACAGATGCTCGGAATCAAGCTCGAGGTCGCCGTCACCGGCCATTGTGTTAAAGTACTCAAGAGCCAGCTTCTTATCGATTATCGATGTGCTGACATCGACAATTCCCGTTCCTGCTACCTTTTGCGCTTCACAGAACTGTTCATACTGCACTGGCGGAACCAGTGGCGGATTAGCTAGCACAGTGCTGCAACCGCCCATCAGGGCAACCGCCAGAACAAATACTACTACTATTACTCCCTTCATTTTTCTTTTCGCCCCCTTTTTCGTTAAGCGATCAAATTAAGCTATTTCACCAAATGAGCGTTTTTTAGCTCTTCTACTAAACTGGTACTTTGATATTATATAAATTTAACCTTTAAGGAAGGTTGATGTGCCAATCATCTCATGCATTGCGAGAAAGATCAAGAGAGAGATTGAGATGCAGGTATAGAAAAAATGATATAACACGATTAATAAATGTGCACCAATGAAGCTATCTCGGCAGATCTGGCAGCAGAGCTCTGGAGGCAAAAGGGGAGTCATCGTTCGCGGAGAGACTGTGATGAAAGACATCCCTCTTGCCGGATCGCGCCGGCTGCACAAGAATATAATATGATGAAAAGATAGCAGTGATCTGTAATGTTATCTTATCTGGAGCATCCCCATCTGCTGCCGCAGACAGTGGATAAGCGCATCTTTCAGATGGAGCTGGCAGCCACAGCCCTCAAGGGATCAAGCCTCATTGTCGTACCTACGGGCCTCGGCAAGACTATAATTGCTCTGATGGTGCTGCTTGCCAGAATGGACAAAGGGAGGGTCCTCTTCCTGGCACCTACCAAGCCTCTTGTAGAGCAGCATGCCGCATTCCTGCAACGGGTGCTCAAAGACCCCAGCATAGTCTCCATGATGACAGGAGAGAGCGCTCCTGTGAAGAGGATGGCGTCCTGGGAGAATAGCCGCATCATCGTCTCGACGCCCCAGGTGATTGAGAACGACCTCCTGGCCCGGAGGATTGATTTAAAGAACGTCTCGCTTGTGATATTCGATGAGGCGCATAGAGCTGTAGGCGGCTATGCATATGTCTATATTGCCGATCGCTACCATCGAGAGGCGACAGAACCCCTTGTTCTGGGGATCACAGCGAGCCCCGGCAGCCAGAGTGAGAAGATAGCTGAGATATGCAGCAACCTGGGGATAGAAAGGGTACAGACCAGGACAGAGGACGATCCCGATGTCTCGGAATTCGTTCATGAGCGAGAGATAGAATGGGTGAAGCTTGACGTCCCCAAGGAGCTTCTTGCCATCCGCAACTCAATCGAGGATCTTCTGAAGAGCAGGATCGATGATCTAAACCGCCTGGCTGTCAGCCCCCTCAGGATAGATCTCAAATCATCCAAGAAAGAGCTTTTGGGGTTGCAGGCATCCCTCATGTCCTCAGCCAGAGTCTCGGCGAGTAAGACGACCTTTGCGGCCATATCGCTCTTGGCAGAGATACTCAAGCTGCATCATGCCGTGGAGCTGGCTGAGACCCAAGGGCCGGATTCCCTGGGAAGGTACTTCCAGAGGCTTGAGGGCGAGGCACTCTCGCGAAGCGGCTCCAAGGCATCGCGAAGGATCAACCAGGATCCGATGTTCAGGCGGACTGTGGCTGCTCTTGGAGATCTCAAGGCTCCGCATCCAAAGCCTGCCGCAGCTAAGAGTATATTGCTCGAGCAGATAGGGTCCGATCCAAATTCCCGTATCATGGTCTTCACCAATTACAGGGATACGGCCACATCTCTACTCAAGTTCCTGAAGGACGAGCCGGCCATCAGGGCAGTTCGATTTGTGGGCCAATCAAGCCGGGAGAATGACGAGGGGCTCAGCCAGAAGAAGCAGGCGGAGATACTGCAAAAGTTCCGGTCGGGAGAGTTCAATGTCCTTATAGCCACATCTGTAGGCGAAGAGGGGATAGACATCCCCGCCACTGATATGGTCTTATTTTATGAGCCAGTCCCCTCAGAGATTCGCAGCATCCAGCGCAAGGGCAGGACGGGGAGAGCCAGAGCCGGCAGGGTCGTGGTACTGATGGCCAGGGGAACGCGCGATGAAGCCTATTACTGGATATCCGACCGCAAAGAGAAGACCATGAACCGGCAGATAAGAAAGCTGAGCGGAGATGTTAAGAGCCTGCATCCAGAGGCCCAGACACGCCAGGCTCAGATCGGCCTGGAGGCTGCCAGCTACGCTAAAAGCGAAGAGGCTGCAACCCATCGGCAAAGAGTGGATGGGATTGAAGATGAAAGCGTGAGTCTGATTGGCCAAAGCAGAATACTGGAGCATGAGCAATCCTTGGCAGAGGGCAGATCGCAAGGAGAGAAGAAGGGCATAGACATTCATTCCGAAGATGCGGCGGGTAGCATATCCACAGCTGTACTTGTCGATTTTCGGGAGAGAGATATGGCAAAGCTCCTCGAATCCCAGGGCCAGGAGGTCATCCTGAGAAGCCTGGAAGTTGGAGACTACGTGATCAGCGATCGCTTAGCCGTGGAGCGGAAGACCGCATCTGATTTTGTCTCGTCTATAATCGATCCTCAAAGGAACCTCTTTCGCCAGATTGCTGACCTTGCCAGAGCATATGAAAGGCCTGTCATGATACTAGAGGGAAGAAACCTATATTCCACCCAGATGAATCCAGGCTCAATTCAGGGAGCCATGGCTTCGGTGGCTGTGGACTACGGCGTGCCCATCATTCCAACAGAGGATCAGAATGAGAGTGCAAAAATTATCGCAATGCTTGCCAGGAGGGAGAGGGCTCTAGGCCGCGAAGTCAAGATGCACGGCCATAAAACCGCCAGGACTCTCAAGGAGCAGCAGGAGTATCTGATATCGGCCATACCAAGCGTCGGGCCTGCTGTGGCCAGGAACCTGCTCGTGCACTTCGGCTCGATTGAGAAGGTTATGACCGCCTCGGAGGAGGAGCTGCAGGTGGTCGATCTTGTAGGCCCAAAGATCGCGCAGCGCATCCGGGAGCTGGTCGGCGGGGAGTATAAAGGGTAAGGCAGACTTCTTGCCCCAATCTTCACCCCAAATCCAACTATTGCATTTCAAGCGCAGCTAGAATTATATTCTCGATCTCCTCTTTTGGGTGATTGCCTACATGCCTGTGCACAAGTGTGCTGTTATTGAATATGAGCAGAGTTGGTGATCTTGAGACTTCATATTCTCTCACGGTTATGGGATTGTAGTCTGTGCATAGCTTGCCAAAGACGATCCTGCCTCTGTATTCAGAGGCGAGCTGGTCTATCTTGGGAGCCATGATCTGGCAAGGCCGGCAGCCCAGCTCCCAGCATTCCAAGACGATGGAGGAATAGATCTGGAAGGACATCTAAATGCAGTTGTGTTGTTGGCCTGAATCTCATCGTTCGCTTCCGTCTGGCATTCGCAGGCCAACAGGAGCGAGGTAAGTCAGAGAAGGCTATAGCTATTGATATCTTTATGTCGCTTGGCTTCATCATCGTCTATCCGGTCTGGACTTTCGATAGCAATGGATATCAATCCGTTCCATGGCTTTGATTGAGCTTTGCAGAGCCGATTTGCAGACCGCCTGAGACGAGAGATGCAAAAGAAACTGCATTTTTCCCGGTCTCCTGCATAACGACATGCTCAAGGCCTGTGGTTCAATTGACCGAAAGGTATATCAATCGTGCCCCTACTGAAGGGGTGCTGCATAAGCGTCGCTTCAATTGAGTTTGATGGGATGTTTTGTCAGTAGGATCGATTCATGGAATCGATGCCAAAGGTAAGTGAATTAAATGGAAAGATATGGAAGCGGAAGCAGAGGCGGCTTCAACAGTGGCCCCAGAGAGATGCACGATGCCACATGCGCTGAGTGCGGAAAGACATGTCAGGTTCCCTTCAAACCCGATGGATCCAGGCCGGTTTATTGCAGCGATTGCTACCAGAAGCATAAGCCCGCCAGGCCACCCAGAAGATACTGATCTGATGGAGCAGGGTTATACAACGAGCCCTGCAAGAACTATTTTTCTCTTGTTGTTTCCTGAAGATAGCTATTTTAGCTGTTCTTGCATTTTCTTGCTTCTAGCCTGCAATCCTAAATCGATTGCATATCATCTTCAATCTCCTGGTTTTGACCAACAGGTATATAGTGCAGTTATTCCTCTGTATGATTGCTGCATATCGCCCTGATCAATTAAGTTTGAGGGGATGTTTTGTAGTAGGATCGATTCACGGAATCGATGCCAAAGGTAAGTGAATTAAATGGAAAGATATGGAAGCGGCAGCAGAGGCGGCTTTAGAAGCAGCGGCCCAAGAGAGATGCACGATGCCACATGCGCTGAGTGCGGAAAGACATGTCAGGTTCCCTTCAAGCCCGATGGATCCCGGCCAGTTTATTGCAGCGATTGCTACCAGAAGCATAAGCCCGCCAGGCCACCCAGAAGATACTGATCAGTAAGCAAGCTATAAGCTAGGGCCTTTAATAGGCCTTGCAGAATTATTTTTCTTTTGATTTTATTGCGCGATTGTCGCTCCGCTGCTCTATTTCATATCTTGTATCGCAGCAAAAAATAGACTCACGGCTCTTCCATTAAATTTTAATTATTTTTTTAATAATAATATTTTATCGGTAAGAGTCAATATTTATCCTAACTAAATATACCTCACAATCAGCGGCAGCATCAGCACTCCCATCGCATGAGTTCTGTGAATTCCTGCCAGAGGCGCAATCAGCCCTATAACAGTCGAGAGGAAGAATATGAGAAGCCCGAAGGGCCCTGTGAAGGCATAGCTCATGGCCGTCAGAAAGACCAGGACTACTATGCAGAGCAGCCGGTAATTGATCCTGGTTATCGCCCTTCCGGCCAGGCGGGCCGCGGCGATGCATGCAAGATATGAGGCGCTAGCTATGAGCACCACTATTATTATCATTTTCATCAGAGCGCTCTGATCCAACTCCATCAGATCCTGAATCGCTGCGGCTGCCCCGCTTCTGGGCCTGTCGATGACATAGAGAGCCACCAGCGAGAAGAGGGCATTGGCCGTGTTCACACCTGCATTTGATACCAGGAACTCCTCCGGGCTGGAGGGCTTGCCGAGCCTCGCGGCGATGGCTGCCACAGATGGTGAGACGCCGGGAATCCAGGCCACCACCGAACCGCCCAGGGTGCCGGAGAAGAGGGCTCTGGCCAATGAGCTTGCAGAGAGATCGATCCTGCTCTCCTTTTGCTCTGGAACAACAGTTCCAGCAGAGAGGCTATGCAGTAGCGAGGAGGCTCCGAATATTCCTGAGAGAAGGGGCAGCAGCACCTGGGCCTCCAAGCCCAAAGGAGATATCGCGAGGGTCTCATGCTCGAAGGCGAAAATTCCGAGGAAGCCGGAGGTGACGAAGACCATCACACCCAGGGCCTTGTACTTGTAGTGAACCCAGGAGCCCTGCCCTTCGATCTGCGGCCCCATCTCGGATTTTATCATCATCAGAGCTATTCCAAGCAGCAGAATCCCCGTATACTTCGCAAGGTAATCATAGTAGCTCGATACTGCCCAGGAGATTGGAATTATCATCGCAAGGGCGAAGAGGACAGCTCCGCCGCTGCCAAGCGCAGAGAGACGCACAGCCTCGATCGCCCGCCCCTCAAGCATCAGCCTCTGGCCGGGCAGGACGGTCAGGGCAACCTCTGAGTCGGGAGCGCCTAGGAAGATGGCTGGGATAGCATCAAAGAAGGTCTGAGAGATGCTTGCGGCGAGGATGATGGCAGACATATGAAATGGTGAGAGGCCATAGCCCATGAGCTGGGGGGATACAGCCAAGAGCATGGCTGCAAAGTTGTTGAGGTGCAGGCCAGGGGTAAGGCCGCTGATGATGCCAAGGAGGAAGCCGAGGGCGATGCAGGCGGCGAGGAGCAGGTCGATCATTTATTCGAAACAATCTTATGATGTTCCATCAATTAAAACTAGCTTTCGTTAATAAGAAGCCGATCCGAAAAGATCTGCCACAAATGGTGCCCAACCATTGGATAACACTTAAATACTGGCGAATTATCGACTTACATATTCCGCACAGGGATATCCATCCCTGGGCGCATGAACCAGAAACAGGTTCGAACGCGCGCATCACCAGCACGTGAGTCGGCCCGATTGTGGCCATGCGGAGGATTGAATAATGGTATTTGAAAAGACAAATCCAAGGATAGTCCGCCTTATCGGCGATCTGAAGGCGGCCTCTCGCGAAAGCGGCGCCCCTCTATGGCGCGACGTCGCGCGGAGGCTCGAGAAGCCAGCCAGAAGCTACGCTGCAATTAACCTCAGCAAGATCAACAGGCACACGAAGTCCAATGATACTGTTCTAGTTGCCGGAAAGGTTCTGGCAGCAGGAGACATTGGGCACAGCGTCACAGTAGCGGCTCTGAATTTCAGCAGCCAGGCCAGGTCCAAGATCACGGCAGCAGGCGGCAAATGCATGATGATTGAAAATTTGATTGCCGAGCATCCCAAGGGATCTGGAATTAAGATTTTGAGGTGAATTGCGAATGATAGTAGATGCAACTGGATTGGTCCTGGGACGCCTGGCTAGTGTTGCCGCCAAGAGCCTTTTGTCCGGCGAAGAGGTCAAGATAGTCAATGCAGAGAAGGCGCTCATCACCGGCCGCAGGGATTCCATCTTCGAAGATTATGGACAAACAAGGGCCCGCGGCCATAAAGAGAGGGGCCCCTACTTCCCCCGCAGACCTGAGATGATACTCAAGAGGACGGTACGCGGCATGCTTCCGTACAAGATGAGAAGGGGAAGAGATGCATTCTCCATGCTGCGGATATATGTCGGCATACCAAGAGAGTTGAAGGGAATGCCTCTGGAGCAGCCTGCTGCGGCCAAGATGAGAACCGAGAGCAATAACAAGTATATCGAGCTTGGGGCCTTGAGCCGGAGACTCGGCGCAAACTTCTGAAGGATCTGCTATGAAGATAATTAATACCTCGGGTAAGAAGAAGACGGCAACTGCAAGGGCCACTTTAAAGGAAGGAAAAGGCATCGTGCGCATCAACAAGGTGCCGCTGGATATTTACGAGCCGCGCCTTTCCAGACTCAAGATTCAAGAACCTGTTCAGATCGCAGGAGATCTGATAAAATCGATGAACATCGATGTCGTGGTCGCCGGCGGCGGGACCATGGGCCAGACCGATGCCGTCCGTACAGCCATCGCCAAGGGCATAGTGGAGTGGACGGGAGACACTGGCCTCAAAGAGGCATTCTCCGAGTACGACAGAAATCTCCTGGTGAGCGATCACCGCCAGAAGGAGAAGAAGAAGTTCGGCGGACTTGGTGCAAGGTCTAAGTACCAGAAGTCCTACAGGTGAAACTGCTTGATTCCAGTCAGGTGCTTTTCCTGTGGCAAAGTGATATCCCATGTCTGGGAGGAATACCGGGAGCGCATCAAGACCGAGCCTCCCGGCAAGGTCCTCGATGACCTGGGAATAGACAAATACTGCTGCAGGCGGATGCTTCTCTCCCATGTGGAGATAGTGGACACGCTGAGGCGGTACCAGTAGAAGGGGGTTGTAGGGTAGCCTGGTCCATCCTACAGCGTTCGGGACGCTGTGACCTGAGTTCGAATCTCAGCAACCCCATCATACTCTTCCTTTTGAGGTGGC
>JBFYLF010000033.1:0-11297 GCA_041305505.1 Methanothrix sp.
AATGTGACCGACTATGCGCCATGCAGTTTGGTGAACAGGGTGATGGTCTGCGGCATGAACGGCGACTCTTGTGTATCGGGAGCTGCTTACCACGCAATCGACTGCGGCGAGCTGCCGTGCTGTCCGCCTGAGGTCGTATTTGACAAGACTGCAGAGGTCGACTCGACTGACCCGACTCTGATCCACTATGCGATAGTCATANNGGTCGACTCGACTGACCCGACTCTGATCCACTATGCGATAGTCATACAGAACAATGCAAACAGCACACTGGTGGCGACGCTGACGGACAGCCTGCCTGCGGGAGTCGAGTTCATCGATGCGAGCGTCGAGCCCAACATCCAGAGCGGAAAGATCACCATGTGGATCGTTCCCGAGATCGAGCCTGGAGGACAGGTCGTTATCGAGTACCGGGCTAGGGCCGGGACGGACGGCAACTTCGTGAACAGTGTTCACCTGGATGCGACGGCTGTGGACGGCACGGGATACATAGAAGCAGATGCCGCTGCGAGGGTTGATATCAGGAGCATCGGAGTCGCTCCTCATACGACCAGGTACGGGGACTGGCAGGTGCCGGACTGGGATATGACATCGCCCGATCAGGGCATAACCATCGATCTCAGTCCCGAGGAGGATATGGTGGGGGAGTAGAAGAAAGAGATATAAGCGAATAGGGGGGTTATTGCCCTATTCCCCCCTTTCAAATTTATATGGGGCATCTCATGAATTAAAGACGGGGTGGCGCTCGCTCAACTCCTTTGCTGTACGCAGTAGATTTGTGCATTCAGATCCCCAATTTTAAGGGCATCTATCCTGGATAATTGCTCTGCCGTAAATTAATGGAGACAGATATCTTTACCTACCATAAATCCTCTCCAGAGAAAAAGGTGATTTCATGTTTCCAGGTCTTGGAGGTTTAGGAGGAAGGGGCAGCATGAGCCCCAAGAAGATGAAGGGAATGCTCAAGAACATGGGCATAAATATCGATGAGCTTGAGAATGTCAAAGAGGTAGTCATTCGCATGGCTGATCGGGAGGTCGTCATATCCAATGCATCTGTCGCGATCATGGATGCCCATGGGCAGAGAAGCTATCAGATATCAGGGGACGCCTCGGAGCGGTTGCTCTCATCAGGGCCATCCGAGGAGACAGAGGCACCGCTGGAGATCCCAGACTCCGATGTTGAGCTGGTCTCTGCCCAGACAGGTGCGAGCCCATCTGACGCCAGAGCAGCCTTGATTGAGGCAAAGGGCGACCTCGCAGCAGCAATAATGAAGCTTGCTGCAAAGTAGAGACCGATTAAAAAGGGATGGATGACTGCTCGCATCCGTAAAGCATATGGCTGTCACTTTCCGTGACCCTGTTCATGGGGCCGTCCGGGTTGATGATCTGGAGCACAAGCTCATCCTCTCAAGGCCGGTCCAGAGGCTGAAAGGGATCAAGCAGCTAGGCCTTGTGGATCTCGTCTATCCCGGGGCAAGGCACAGCAGGTTCGAGCACTCTCTCGGCTGCATGTACATGGCAGGGCGGATCGCCGAGCACCTCGGGCTCGCCCCTGATGATGTTCGAAAGGTCCGGCTGGCAGGGCTCCTGCATGACCTCGGCCATTCAGCTCTCTCGCATGCTGTCGAAGGGGTCTTGAGCCGAAACCCGGACATCCAGCCAGCCCTTGCAGGCAGACCGGTCTCAGGGCACGAGGAGTTCACAAGGCAGATAATAATCGATCATCCCTTCGGAGAGGATGCTCTCAGGAGTGCAGAGATGGACTTTGGAGATGCCCATCAGCTCTTCTCACAGGTCGCAGAGATAGCCTCCGGAAAGCAGCTGCCCCTCGGCCAGATAATCGTGGGCGACATTGATGCTGACAGAATCGATTTCCTTTTGCGCGACTCCCATCATTCAGGTGTTTCATTGGGCCTTGTCGATACAGACCAGATCATCGAGGCGCTGACGATAAAGGGAGGTCGGATAGTCCTGGCAGGGCATGGGGAATATACGGCAGAGATGTCACAGACGGCAGCCGAGTCGATGCTCATAGCTAGATCTCATCACTACAATGCTCTCATCCGCCATCCTGCCGTCCAATCTCTGCGGGCCATGCTTCTGGCGGCGCTGGAGAGGGCTCTTAAGGGAATGCCTCCTGATGAGGCCAAGAGCGGCATCGTCCTCTTTTTCATGGAGTACACCGACCCGGATCTCCTGGACTTCATCAGGCGGAAGGGAGATGATAGATCCAGAGATCTCCTCGATCGGATAAAATTTGGAAGGACGTTCCCATTGACTGCCAGGTTTGATCACAGGTCCCTGCCGCCTGACATAAGAATAGCCCTCTCAACCATATCCCGCCATGGCCGGATGAGAAAGCTCTTCGAGGATGCCCTGGCGAAGAGATACGGTGCGCTGGTGGACGTCTCCGTTGGAAGCGGTGTTCCAAGATCCATGAGAACCGAGGCAGACGGATTCCTATATGATGAGTCGGCCCTGGCGGCAGGGCTCATCAGATCATTGACCCGCCAGATAGCAATATCATTCTTCTCCGACGGCGAAGAGGAGATCTCCCTCCAGGAGATCAGAGTCCAGGCAGAGAGGCTCCTCTCATTCATACGTTCAGAGAGCAGTCTTCCCATAGACGGACTGCTCTTGCTCTTTTATGCCCTTCACAAGCTCCTCTCCGAAAGCTTTGGTGAGAAGATCCTCGTTCCACGCATCAGAAACATAACCTGGCTTTACAGAACCGTCGCCCGGATCAGGGATCAGGGGCCGGCTGAGCTCTCCGGCCTCTTCGACTACTCGTTTCACAGTCAATTCGGCTTTGCATACAGCGAGAGGCTCTTCGAGGACATCCAGATACTTGTCGCCTGCGGAATGATATATCAGGACGGCAGGCACTATGAGCGGGATGGACTGTGGCTGCTTAGATATGAATACATGCTAACCTCAGAGGGAATCAAATACGGAGAAGTGGTCTGCGGCTCCTATGAAAAAGAGGTGCAAGCGCTGGAGCGCCATCTGCGCCAGGAGAGACATTCCATCCCCTACGATGTTGTGAGCCTCAACCTCAAGATGTACGAGGGAAGAAAGGTATGAACTCGCTGGCAGTGGTGGTTTCAGGATGAGATATTGGGGGATGTGATGCCTGGCAGCCCGCACCATTCTCACCCCAGACTTTAAGAATCTCAGTAAACCTCGCCGAAGACCTCGAAGTATGCCGTCTCGTGCTTGCAGGCGGGGCACTCCTGAGGAGCTTCGCTGCCTTCATGCATATATCCGCAGTTGCGGCATCTCCAGACAACTTTGCCTCCCCTCTTGAAGACTGCGCCATCGTCTATGTTCTTCTTCAGCTTCAGGTATCTGGCCTCATGCCCCATCTCAGCCCTGGCTATGTTGAGGAATGTCTCGGCAATCTCAGGGAAGCCCTCTTTCCGGGCGACCTCTGCAAAAGAGGGATACATCTCTGCATACTCATGTCTCTCTCCATTGGCTGCCTCCATCAAATTGGCTGCAGTGCTGGCTATGACACCAGCCGGGAAGGATGTCGAAACAGTCGCCTCCCCGCCCTCAAGAAGCTTGAAGAGAACCTTGGCATGCTCTTTTTCATTGTCGGCGGTATCAAGGAATATTGCTGCGATCTGCTCATATCCCTCTTTTTTTGCCTGAGAGGCGAAGTATGAGTATCTGTTTCTGGCCTGGGACTCGCCTGCGAATGCGATCATCAGATTCTTCTCTGTCTCTGTGCCTTTGATGCTCTTCATTTCTTTCATCTCCAAATCAGTCTAGTTGCCTGCGATCTCTATTAAATCTTCCCGTATACAAAAACCAGATCTTCTCTGACTTGATGGTAGATATGATGGAGATTTGATAGGAATTGCAGCCATATGATAAGAGCTGCATAGGCACCGGGTGCAGGCGGCAGCGACCCGCAATCTTTTTAACGGTTCCGCTTCTCCAAATCTCGAAGGGCCAGGATCATCTGGCATATCGATGTAGGAGCAGAGCAGATCTGGCGGGTTTTCATGTTAGATGGATGGATTAGAAGAAGGATCGTCTGGTACCTGCAGAGAAAGGAAGTTATGAAATGGCGGGCCAGGAGGGAGGGAGAGTGCGTAAGGTGCGGCAAATGTTGCAGTCAATGCCTTGCTCTCGATAAGAAGAATAAGCGCTGCCGTATTTATAGCATCAGGCCTGCGATATGCAAGGCATTTCCTCTGACTCCTGATGACATTAAAAACATTAAGGAATGCGGATTCTATTTTAAGAGATAAAGACCGCAAGTTTTATTGCCTTTCGCACGTTTCGTATGTTCGGTTAAATCCGAACGGAAAATCCGGCGCATTCAGAGGTATTCTTCATGGAAGTGGTGATCAGAGCATCCTGGGGAGAGAGGTTCTGGGCCTGGCTGATCGATGTCCTGCTCGTGGGCATAGCCTGGATAGGCCTGGCGAGCGCCTGGAAAATTGATGTATTGAGCCAGATCGGATTTGGCTGCTTTTCGGCGATGCTCTTCATCTACTGGACTGCATTGGAAGGCTACCGGGGCCAGTCTTTAGGAAAGATGGTGCAAAACATAGTTGTGGTTGGAGCAGAGGGCGAGAGAATTGGTCTGAAAGACTCGGCCGTCGAGAGCCTGGGAAAGGCATTTCTCCTTCCAATCGACTGCCTGATCGGCTGGGCAGCGTTCAGGGGCCAGGGGCAGAGGGCCTTCAACAGGCTCTCAAATACGATTGTTGCATCAGCCGAAATAGCATTTGAATTCCCAAAGCCGTGAGCTGCGATCCAAATCCCAGCTCTTTCAGGCCAACTTCTCCAAATCATCTCTTCTCAAGAGATGAACCTCGACCATGTGATGGGGATGATAGCGCATCTTTGCCTCCCTTATGCCTTCCACTCCCATGTCGCTCTCACGGTTGATGTATGTGTAATCCCTTGCCAGGATCCTGGCAGTCTCGGCATTAGCAGCCCTGTAGATCCCTTTGCAGTCAGGAAGGCCCTTCTCGAAGTGGACCAATGCCGTATCCCTGTTCAGACCCTCAAAGAGAGAGATGGCTCCTATCTTGCCTTCGGCTCGAATGGCTATGCCTGAGAGCTTGAGCTCCTCAAAATGGTCCAGTGCAAAGCATAGGGCTTTCTTCTCGCTCGAAAGAACTGGGTCAGAGGCGCAGTCCTTCCAGTCACACCACAGATCAATGAAGTCCCTGATCTCATCCAAATTCTGCGGCCCGATAGCCTCCACAACGGAGCCGCAGCTCTTTTGAAATTTGTTGAGCTGATGCCTGATTGTAAGATATCTCTTGCCTGGAAGATCCGAGAGGTCTTTTGCCAGGTAGACATAATCAAAGTACCTTCTCTCAGGCCGAAATGGCAGATCGGGATAGAGCGATGCGATCCAGTCCTTTGTATCCGGGTCCAGGACGACGAGAGGATGCTCTTCCTCGCTTCTGAGTGCGAGGCTGAGCACATCAGCGAGAAGCTCTGGGTCTCGGGGGCCGATTGGAGGGCGAAAGCGGGTCATGCCTGCTATTGTGCTTGAGAGGATTATGCATCCCCCGACGAGGGCACGCCGATAGTTCGCATAATCGTTCCAGCAGACCATATTAGTGAACGTATTGTCGCTATGAACCTGCGGAAAGCTCCGGTAATGCCCGGAGAAGAGGTCCCGGTCCATAAGAGTGACAGGCTGGAAGTCGGAAGGCTTCAGCATCATCCGGCCTCCTCTTGATAGAGCATGGGCAGATGTCCCGGCATTGAGACAAATCCCTGAGATCTGTAAAAGTCCTCTTTGCCAGGCTCGGCTATGAGGCCTATCCAGGTGATATTCCGGGACCTGCACTCCAGAATAAGCCTGGCCAGAATCATCCCTCCAACTCCATGGCTCCGCCACTCGTCGAAGACCACGAGATCCTGGATATACGCATCTGAAACACCATCGGAAATCACCCGGCCCATCCCAACAGCCCTGTCTGTAGAAATAGAGATCGCTACTGCGAAAAGAAAGCTTCCTCGAATCAGGTCATTGACCTTGCCGGGGTCCATCCAATCCTTCCACCATCTTCCAGCCCGGTAGAGATCGACTATCTCCTCCCCCGGCCAGGACGAGACCAGGGCAATGCGGATCTTGGCTTCATCGATCATGCCGTCTGTTCCCTCTGGTTCAATTTTCAGCATCCTATCTTGCTCTCCCAGGGGCCCCAAGCATTTTCTCAAAGGCCAATGCTGTGCAGATCATTGCAGAGATAAGGTCTTGCGTGGTCGTAGCTCATGAAAATCACGGGCCGAGAGGGGATTAGTCCCCCATCTTCGCGGGCAAAAACGAGATTTCAGCCCACCCTCATGAATAGATTGCCCTCGGCTCCGCAGACCTGACAGACGCCTGGTGCCTCTCTCTCAACTGTATTGCCGCAGTAGGGGCAGACGTAGTAGGGAAATGTCTCCTGGCCGCTGCCAAGCCCCTCCAGGAGCTTCTTGTAGAGCTTGGAGTGAATCTTCTCAACCTCATTGGCATAGTGGAATGATGTCTCTGCGGCCTTATTGCCTTCAGCCTGAGCGGTCGCTATCATCTCCGGATACATCGCCTCCCATTCCTCGTCCTCGCCTGATATGGCTGCCAGGAGGTTCTCTTTTGTGGACTTGATGCCTTTCAAGACACGAAGGTGGTTCGTGGCATGAACCTCTTCAGCAGCAGCCGCAGCCCGAAAGAGCCTGGCCGCCTGGGCAAATCCTTCCTTGTCTGCTTTAGCTGCGAAAGCACTGTACTTGCGATTGGCCTGCGACTCGCCTGCAAATGCCTCTTTTAGATGCGTCTCTGTCTTGGACATGGCTTACGACCTTTGTTGCATAGTTTCATCCTTTTGTTTATCTATCTTTTGCGATGGGCGATTGGAGAAATAAGAGATGAGCGTCTTTCTCTTCTCTGTTAAGACTGCCTCTGGGCCCGGCTGTCCGAAGGGGCAAAGCGCCTTATTAGCGGTCCCTTTCCAGCCGAGTCTCTCCTCTTCTCTCTAAGGGAGAACCCTAACTCGGTCAAGAGAGCCTTTGCCTCTCCACGCCCGTGAAGCAGCACCTCTGCCAGATCATCGGGCTCATCTATGTCGCACCCGGCCCGGAAGGACTCATAGATGGAGGCTTTCAGGCCTGCCTGTCTGGCAAAATCGATGTGCTTTGGATAGCTCAGCCCCGTATAGCATGTCCGAAACTCTGAGTTCCTGATGAGGATCATATTTGTGCCGCCGCCCCGGCCCGGACAGAGCACAACGTCTCCAGGTCGGCGCAGCATTCCTGAGATGTCATCTTCTGAGATAAGAGCCAGGTCAGCCATGACTATGAGAATGCCTTCCTGCCATCCATTAAGGGCCTTTCTGGCAATGAACTCGTTGAGGGCGTCGTTTAGGTCCAGATCAGACACCTGGACTTCTGCATCACAAAATGAGCCGCCAGAACCATCCGCATCCAGGAGATCAAAGCCTGGCCTCGTGAGAATAGTCACATCTCCAAAATTCCGGACAGCCCTCAGAACATCTCTCAGCATTGCAGCGGCGAGAAGCCTGCGCTCCCCTGGATGAAGCAGCGGAGAGAGCCTGCTCTTAGCTCCATTGAGCCTGAAAGGCACGACAATGGATGTCCGCATCTCTATGCCGCAGTCACAAAAAGACATTGTGTCCCTCGATCGCCTCAATTCCTTCTCTTCAAGAGAGGCCGGATCACATCCATCTCCTCGGGCATAAAGATGCTCCCCTCATCGCTGTCTGCGTATCTCAAACCCCGGAACACCACTGCGGGAGTGCCGTCTCCAGCCTCGCCCATGAGCAGGTTTGCGGCAGCAGCAATCTCGTCTACAATCGCCTCGAGTGTGATCTCCAGGACTTTGCCGTGCATATCCTGCCGCCCCCGCCAGTCTCGCAGGGGGGCTATCCCAGCCCAGCCAATGGCGACGCCTGCCACGCCACAGCGAAACGCTCTGCCGCAGGTATCTGTTATGATCACAGCAACATCTCTTTCCAGCGCTGACCGGAGCCGCTCTGCGCTTCTCTGGGGATCTTGTGGCAGGAGAAGAATGCGACCTGCTCCGACGTTGGACTGATCTATTCCGGCATTAACGCCAATGTGACCAAAATTCGTTCTGACCAGAAGAAAGGGCTCTTCGAGGAGGACATCTACAGACTCGTCAAGCACAGCCTGAACGAACCTCGGGTCCTTGCCGATCAGCTCTCCGATCGCCTCTGCTCTCATCGATGGCCTGTAGCTCTCGAGAGTCCTAAACCGCCCCTCGGACTTGGCCACAATTGTGCTCGCCAGACAGAGGACATCACCGTCCTGAAAATCAAAAAGAGGCTTAATAAGTGCGGCTATGTCGTCTCCCTGATCTATGATCGGAAGCCCCGAAATGACATAGCCCTGCATTGAAGGCAGAGATGCCATAAAATCCCGCTAATTTTGCGGGCCTTCCGGCGTCCTGCCCAAACGGTAGAGCCTGGCCTGAACCAGGAGGTCGAGCAGGTAGGAGTAGTTCTCAGCGACAATGGCTGTCCTCTGTTCGCTGATCTCCTCCCAGGGAAGACCACGGTACCCTTCTGCATACTCCTTCCAGAAAGACGGCGGTGCGAACTCAAGAAGATATTTGTGGTCTTTGGTAAAAGTGAGGGTGATTCTCTCCTCCACCTAAGACACCTTGCCCTTTCTCTCCACGACCTCGGCAAAAGCCAGAGTTCCACTGATCTTCTTGATCTTGGCCTTGACGATCTCGCCCTTGACGGCACTTGGCACGAAGATGAGATACTTATCGACCTTTGCTATGCCATCTCCCTTATTCCCGACGGACTCGATGCGAAGCTCATAAGTCTCGCCCTCTTCGATTACATCCTTCTGGACGGCAGCCGTTGCCTTTCTCTTCCGCACAGGTCTGTGAGCGCCACAGGCATCGCACTTGAGCGTCAAGACCCGATCGCTCTTGATCAGGTGAGTATCAGGCAGCCTGCATTCGGTGCAGACCACATACTCCTCGAAATAGGACTCTATCTGGCGGGCGATGGCCGTCTCGCCGAATTTCCCCTGAAAGATGCCGCGCCCCCCCTCTATCTTTCCTGCCGTACCCATCTCCTGGAGCAGATATTTCATGAGGTGCTCTGGTTCACGATTTAATGTATCAGCTATAGCCCCGAAGTTCTCGAGAACGGTAGTCTTTCCCTCGTAGAAGACCTTGACCGAAGGTATGACGAACCGTTCCTTGGACTCCCTGGTGGCCGGCATCTTCTTCATGGCCCGATCCAGGCCCGCTAAATAGTCATCCATCAAAATACCTTGGCTATTTTATCAGTTCCTGGCCCGACTCGACGACAAGCTGAATCGGCGTCGGCAATTTGTGCCCTGCCCTGGTCAATGCCACCTTGGCATCGCTCAGGTAGGTGAGGGGTATTCCGAGTGTGAAGAGCTTCTGGCCTGCCTCGACCCTGGCCGCAGTTCCCACAGCTTTTCCGAAAGCCATCCTCATGCCGCTGGAGACGCGGTCTGCGCCGGCTCCCGTTGCCTGCTTATTCTCACGGATGACATGGTGGGGATAAGTCCGCAGCTTGAGGTGGAAATTGGTCCTGCCCACAACTTTCATAAGATAACGGTTGGCAGCAACCCTGGCCGCTTCCAGAGCGGTATGTCTGATCTGACAGGGTTCCTTGACCACCAGTGTGAGCTTGATCGGAAAATCCTCCTGCAAATTTCCCATATCATAGTGAACTACTTTGCTGCCAGGAACGCCGCCCATGTACTTCCTGCGCGTGTAGGGCCGCTCCCTTCTTCTATACATGCTTGCTGGCTTGCGTGTCAAAACGAATTCCTCCGATAATCCTGAGATTGGTGCACTATTGACCTTGTTTATAAGGTTTGGCCTTGTCGTTCGGCCCCGTCTATACGGTGATCGGCGTGGAGAATGAGATCTCTCCAGCCAGGGGCTGGCCCATCAGCGATCTTACTTCACCGGGCTTGTTGGCGAGAAGCCACATCATCTTCGCCAGGGCCACCTCTGGCAGCATGTCAGCGCCTTCAATTGCTCCGGCATTGAGCATGTCCCGTCCCGTGTCATATACCCTGTCGCATATCCTGCCACGCAGGCACTGCGAGGTTATAACAACCGGTATGCCCTCATCTGTGGCCCTCTTGATGCCATCTATCCAGATTGATGAGACATGGCCAGTCCCCTCAATGACGATCCCTCGGTAGCCCTTATCGATATAGTAATTGAGAATCTCCGGCGAGGACCCTGGGGTGTACTTGACCAGAGCGCATTTATCCTCAAGCCTGGCTGCGACATCCAGCGCCACCTCGCCCCTGTGCCGATAGGGCTGGAATGTCTTAATCTCTCTGCTGAGGTAGTCGACCTTCCCCAGAGGCTGCTGGTTTATGCTCTGGAATGCGTCACGCCGGGATGTATGCATCTTTCGAACTCTCGTTCCGCGATGAATGGAGCAGTAGTCGTCGCTTGTCGAGCCATGCATCACAACACAGACCTCAGCTATGTCGCTGATAGCCACGGTGGCGGCACATACCGCATTCATGGAGGCATCGCTGCTGGGCCGGTCCGAGCTCCTCTGAGATCCAACCAGGACGACCGGCACTGGCGTCCTCAGCATAAACGAGAGGGCTGCGGCGGTGTACATCATGGTGTCAGTGCCGTGGGTTATGATCACGCCCTTAGCCCCTGCCTCTATCTCCTCGGCCACGCAGTTCGCGAGCTTGATCCAGTACTCGGCGCGCATGTTCTCGCTTAAAATCTGGTATATGACACGGGCTTTGTAGTTGGCTATCTCCTCAAGTTCAGGTATGGCGGAGATGATCTCGCCTGCTGAGAACTGGCTTGTGACAGCTCCGGTGCGGTAATCAACCTTGCTGGCGATTGTGCCGCCAGTAGAGAGAATGGAGACCTCTGGCAGATCATCTCTCCTGGGCATGGGCCGCTCGGCCTTCGTCTTCTGGCTTTCAGGGCGCTTGTTGAGAAGGGTGATCCTGGACCTCTCGGCATGAAGGCCAATATTGTAGCCGTTATCAAGCTTTATGACCACATATCCCTCTCTTCGAGAGGGCATGAGGACGCCCTCGTAGGATGTGCCGTCTCTCTCAATTGAGATTCTGTCTCCAAGATCCATTATCATCTCACCATATGGCCGTTAACCCCTGCTTCTTTATATTGGGTATCTAAAAACGTTGCCCTTGAATTGGAAGAGATGATTAAATAGCCCGGAAAAGATGAGGCGGATGGTGCAGAGGAGAAATAGATGATCTATTTTGTGACCAGCAACAAGGGAAAGTTCGCCGAGG
>JBFYLF010000034.1:0-9878 GCA_041305505.1 Methanothrix sp.
GGAGAAAGTATCCCGCAACTGGCAAACGCGGAAGACCTCGAAGAGATAGGTTGGCTCCTTGTGGGAAATTAAGGTACGCTCAGATCATAAAAATCAGGCTGGGAGGACGGCTTAAAAAGGTCATCAAGAAGAACATATTTGGGAAAGATATTGACGCAAAGCTCATCTCTACCAGTCTGATCGAACGATTGAACTTGACTTTGAGACAGGATAATAATCGCATCTCCAGAAAGACCATCGGCTTTTCCAAGAAGATAGAGGGCTTGAAGGAACAAATGAACCTGTATTTTGCGAACTACAACCTTTGCAGAGGCCATAGATCTCTGAAACAACCTGATTGCACAGGCAAGATAGTGACTTGTACTCCTGCCAGGTATTTCGGCTTGATAAGTCGAAATCTTGATCTGAAAGAGCTTCTGGCTATACCATATTATAAAATGTCAACTAACTAAGTTATCACGACCGAAAAATGGCGCAATGAAAAAATAAAATCGCTGCCGGGCTGACAGCTTCTCAGGCCCGGCAGGCGCTCTCTTGTCGATCTCTACTAGTTCGTTCCCATGATGTGTCCAATGATCCTGCCGTAGGCTGGCCTGGCTATAAATGTGCCAAGGATCACACCCAGGATGATGATGATGGCAAATCCTGTGAGCGCGCCAAATCCCATGCCAAGCAAAGGCAGCATCGCCACAGTTGTTGTAGCCGCTGCTCCCAGGATGATGATAAATGCCCTGGAAAGCCTGGCCAGGTATACCTTGCTTGTAGTGGCTGAGATCTTTCCAACGCCAGCCTTCTCAGCGGCCTCCGCAGCCCTATCCTTGATGCTCCTCTGAGCCGAGGGCGCAACTTCACCACCCCTGATCAGCTCATCTGTGATTATCACAAGCTGGTCAACGCCTGTTCCTATAACCATGATGATGCCTGCCAGGCTTGCCAGATCAAGTTGCCAGCCCAGATACCTGCCTGCGATTGCCCAGGCCCCGAGCATCATAACGACCTCGGAGAATGACGTGGTGATCATGGGCAGGACTATCCTCTTCTCTCGGTAGCGGTAATAGATCATGCCTGCCACCGCTAGAAGTGCAATGAAGCTGGCTATGATCATCTGAACCTTGAATTGACTGCCGAGAGCTGCAGAGACCTGCCCTGAGCCCACTATCTCCACATTGACGGGCAGAGCGCCCTCACGCAGGTGTATGTTCAGCAGCTTGGCTTTCTCGGCCCCTACATCTCCGGAGCCCGTCGTCGCCTGCATCCTCCGGGTTGGAGACTTCTGGAGGCTTGATGCCAGCTCAGGAGCCAGTGGAGCCGAGAAGACCTCATCCTTATCGAGATACATGGAGATCAGATGCTCCTCAGGCCTCTTTGTGGCCCCAGAATCTATTGCAGCCTTCTGGAAAGCTGCAGCGCCTTCCTCCGAAAGAGAAAATGGCACTCCCCAAACGTCATTCTCCTTTGAAGGGATCTCCACGGACTCCACCGCATCACCATAGAGCACATGCATGCTCTCATTGTCCTCGGTCTGAATGCGGATCTCGAACTTTCCAGGCTTGCCTACGATCTCCTGGGCCTGAGCTACATCGGCTCCGGCCATATCGATCAGAATGAACCTGTTGCCATCTGGTCTGACCTTTATGTCCTGCAAGCCCAGACGGTTGAGCTTGGAGTCGAGAACCCTCTTGGTGTTATCCATCGTCTCTGCCGTAACGCCCTCGACAAAGGTATCCTCGCCCTCAGGCACCCTGCCCCCAACCGGAGCTAGCAGCGCATTGAGCGACTCTCTTGTGACATTGGTCAGTATCTCATACCGAACGGGCAGAACATTGACATTGAGCTTGACATCAGCATCTAGGTTCTTCCTGAGGTAGCTCATCACAATGCTCTCGGGAGCGGCAGCTATTGTTAACTTGGTGCCATTTTCGCCCGCAGCCGCCTTGGCTCCAATATAGCCGAGATCTTCTGCAACGCTGGCATCAACTCTTCCCGGGACCATGACAACATAGCTCTGTCCATGCCTCTCGATGGATGTGGCATTGAGCTGGTACTCCAAAATTTTCTCAGGCGAGACATCGATCTGGGCCTCCGCTCCCTGAAGCTTTAGCTGCAGATAGCTGCCACCCTCGAGATCCAATCCGAGCTTCAAGCCGAAGAATCCGATGCTGATCAATGCCAGGACCACAAAGGCCGCCCACAGGACGACTCTCTTGTCCTTGGACAGATCCTCTAAGAACGTCATCTCCTCTGCCTCCTTGCAGCTATTCTGGACCTGCCGAGGTACCATCTCAATCCTTGAGCGTTTGTGACCCATGTATTGAACACATCTGCGGCAAGGCCGAATATGAGAACAGTGGTCATGTCTGCTATGATGTCCATTCTGGTGAACGATGGCACAATCAGATACATGAAGTTTGAGATGATTATAAGAGCCAAAACAGCAGCAATTGTGGTTCCTGCCATGGTTAGGCCGGTTCCCATAGCACCTTTTATCTTCTCGTCCACATCACCCTTGCGCTTTAAGACCCTCATGGATAGGAGAATATCCGTATCAACAGAGTAGCCGATAAGCATGAGAAGAGCGGCTACAGTCCCGAGCGAGAGCTGAACTCCAGTCAGGTTCATCGAAGCAGCCGCCGTGAGAATATCTGCCAGAGCGCTGATCACAACCAGAAAAGATATCATCAGCTCCCTGAATACCACAAAGACCACAACTGCCATGAATATGAATGAGAGCGGCAGATACTTGATAACCTGTGCCTGAAGCTCTTTGCTGTAAATGGGTCCCATATGTCTGATATCCGGGCTATCGAACTCTGAGTTGGCGAGCTTTGCAATCTCTGAGTAATCCGAATCGCTCATAGGCCCGAACTGGAGCATGTATCTGCTTCCGATGTCTCTTATGTCCACAAGAGGATAGCCATCGAAAACCGCAGCTACGCTCTCTTCTGAATCCGTCCCAGGCACTGTGATCAAAGTGCCTCCTGTAAACTCTATGCCTAGCTTCACAGGCGAACCTGTGGTGAAATAAGTCACGCCCAAGCTGATAAGTGCCAATACTATGACGGCTAGCGGAATCAGCAATATCTGCTTGGGTGGGTACTTAGAAATGATGTCCTCCGGTTCCATGTAATTCTCCTCGAACTTCGTATCAGTTTAAGCCCACCGCAAAGGCTCCCTCTCTCTCTTAATTTTCTGCTCGGTTTGTGTGCCTTCATAAGAATATTTCAATCTATTTACAGCTTGTCATCCTATGAGAACCTCACATCCGATTGCAGCAGCCAGCCGGTCAAGCCTTCTCCCACTTCTTAAGGTTTGCCACCTGAGAGAGTGTCCTGCCTCTCCGAATCTCCTCATAAAGCCTGCTCTCCATCTTCTCGACCTCTTTGGCTCTGCGGGCAATCTCGTAGGCCCTCTCTTTAGGTATGACGACAACTCCGCACTCATCCCCAACGATGTAGTCGCCAGGCCTCACAGTCTGGCCGGCGCAGGTTATCTCTGAGTTGATCTCGCCCATACCCTTCGGATCGCCGGCATTGGGTGTGATCCCTGAGGAGAATATTGGATATTTCATCTCACGGATCTCATCTACATCCCGGACAGCTCCGTCGATGACAACTCCTTCAATTCCCTTGATCTTGCAGCTCAATGTCGCAAGCCCGCCCCAGGGGGCTATGTAGTTGCTGCCGTTATAGATTACCAGGACGTCGCCGGGGCCCGCAAGATCTATGGCCTCCACAGGTTTTGCCCAGTCTCCGGCAAATGTCTGGGCTGTTACAGCCCTGCCAACGATCTTGCAGCCGAGGTTTATGGGAAGAATGCCGCGCATGGCGCCCTTCCTATGCATTGCATCTGAGATGTTCGAGGTCGAGACCTCTCTAAAAATAGCTATCATCTCCTCCTCGCGGCTGGCCTTGGGAGCCTCGCTCATCCTGGCATGATCTATTGCATCGCGAATCTTCCTGGCAGATGCAGTCACGTCAGCACTCCTGACTATGCTGCCCCCCACAATCACAATGGCAGCACCGTTTGCCACTGCCTCGGCTCCAGTCACAGCATCTATGCCCCCGGCAGCCGCAACGGGAGTCTTGACCTCCTTTATTATCTCCTTTAGAAAATCTATTGTGTCGCGGCCTCTCATCTGCTGGTCTATGCCGACATGAACGCAGATGTAGTCGACACCCAGGGCTTCAAGCTCCTTGGAGCGTTTCACCGGATCTGGAACGGTGAGGAGATCCATCATGATCTCTACGCCGTACTTGCGGGCTGCTCTCAGTGCATCCTCGATTGTGGAGTCGTCCGAGGAGGCTAGCATGGCCACTATGTCGGCTCCTGCTTTGGCAGCCATCTCCACCTCCATAGCGCCGGTATCCACCGTCTTCATGTCTGCAACGATGCAAGCTCCTGTAAGTGCTTTTTTCATCTCGCGCACGGCATCCATACCCTCGCTCTTGATGAGCGGAGTTCCGGCCTCAATCCAATCAGCGCCGCCCAGGACCGCCTCTTTGGCTATCTGAATTGATCTGTCCAGCTCCAGAATATCCAGTGCCACCTGTAGAATGGGTTTAATATCACATCACCACACAACAGAACAAACTAAAGCAAATTGGTGCATGGTATATAAAATGAAGCTGGCAGAGATTTCTGAGATAGAGCTTGATGACGATCCGTTCAGGCAGCAGAGCCTGGCATTCACCAAGCTTCACGGAAACGGAAACGACTTTGTGCTCGTTGACGAGATGGCACACGTACAGGTGGCCGAGAATAATAAGAAGAGGTTTTCCATTGCCTGCTGCCACCGCCATTATGGGATAGGAGCTGATGGCATCTTGTTCCTTTGCGCCAGCCCGCGAGCAGACCTCGGAATGAGGCTCATCCAGCCTGACGGATCCGAGGCTGAGATGTGCGGCAATGGCATACGATGCCTGGCCAAATATGCCTGGGATAGGGGATATGTGGGCGAGCAATTCGATGTCGAGACGCTCGCAGGGATTATTCCTGTGCATGTCCGAGAGATGGATGGCTCATTCTGGGCTAAGGTGAATATGGGCGAGCCAAGGTTTGATAGATCCTCAATTCCAGCTTGCGGCTCTGGCGATCTTTTTAGAGAGAGGATCGACGACCTGATCGTCTCGGCAGTCAACACGGGCGTTCCACATGCAGTCATAATGGTCGATGATTTGGATTTTGATATCATGGAGCTGGCTCCTTCGATCAGATACAATAGCCTCTTTCCCGAAGGCATCAATGTCAATTTCGTGAAAAGTGGCGAGCCTCTGGAGATCAGGACATTCGAGAGGGGAGTTGAGGCAGAGACATTATCCTGCGGAACAGGTTCCGTTGCTGCAGCCAGCGTAGCCCGGCGCCTGGGACTGGCTGGCGACGAGGTATTGGTCCAGACCAAGGGCGGACCCCTGATCATAACATTCGAGGAGGGCAGGGCATTTATGGAAGGGCCGGCTGTGACCGTATGCTCTGGAGAAATATCAGATGAATACCTATGGGGCCTGTATCAAGAGGAGTGAAGAGATCCGGGGGCTCAGGCATAAGATGATAAAAAGCGATTCGACTCGGAGGCTGCCGTTTTTCCTCGTTCTATCAGTCTTGATCTCACTTCTCCTCTCGACTGCCGGAGCAGATCACTATGTGATGGAGATTGGAAGCAAGAGCAATCCCAATGCTCACCTCTTCTCATACGATCAGAAGTTTAGGGAGAGCACCAGACTGCAGAACATCCCTATGAAGATGAGCGCATCCAAGGAGTTCACAGACGCCACGAGGCTCTCCACAAAGATGGAGCTTAAGATGCTGCCCAATATCACTGAGATGAACATAGATGCCGATTTCATAGGCATCGGGCGCATCGCATACCTGGTTCTGAATTCAGAGGCAGACCCGGGGGCAGGCGATATCAAAGATAGAGATGTGATGTCTCGCATCAACCACATGTTCGTCGGCAATTTCTCGATAGAAGAGCAGATTATTGTAGCCAAGGACCACATGTGCGAGCGCGGATATCTGCCCTGTTCATAAACATTTTTAATTAATAGGTTTTATCAATATCCTCACCAAATGCAGCCAAAATATATAAGCTCACTGAGTGCACAAAGCTGCGGCAAGGGAAGAATATGACATTGATAGTTCTCAACTTCAAGACATATCGTGAGTCAACAGGCTCAGAAGCGATCCGCCTGGCAAGGATATGTGAAGAGGTCTCCAGTGACTGCTCGCTCGAGATCGTGGCAGTTCCCCAGGTGGCCGATATATACAGCATTGCAGGGGCTGTGAAGATACCGGTATTCTCTCAGCATGTTGACGGCGTCGGTTACGGCGGATTTACCGGCCACGTAACAGCAGCCTCGTTGAAGGCAGCAGGGGCCTCCGGATCTCTTATCAATCACTCAGAACGGAGGCTTGGGCTTGCTGAGATCGAGGCCTCAATCGCAGCCTGTCGCCAGGCAGGCCTCAAGAGCATAGTCTGCACAAACAATGTGGCCACAACCCGGGCGGCTGCAGCCCTTGAGCCTGATTACGTGGCTGTCGAGCCCCCGGAGCTGATAGGAAGCGGCATTCCGGTCTCCAAGGCAGATCCTGAGATAGTCACCCGATCGGTAGAAGCAGTCAAGAGAATAGCCCCCAATGTGGGCGTGCTCTGCGGGGCGGGAATAACCCATGGCGAGGATCTCAGGTCCGCACTGGAGCTGGGATCGGAGGGTGTGCTGCTGGCCTCCGGAATCATCAAGGCCAAGGACCAGAAGAAGGCGCTTGAAGAGCTTGTGTCCGGAGTGCTCTGATGATTGCAGTTCATGTGCGAGTCTCGGGACGGGTTCAAGGCGTCTACTACAGGGCTTTTACACTGGAGCGGGCGAAAGCTCTCGGGGTTAAAGGCTGGGTTAGAAATGTTCCGGGAGGCGGGGTAGAAGCTTTTCTTGAGGGGGAGCGAAAGCAGATAGGAGAGCTGCTCAAAGCCATGAAGTCCGGGCCCACCGGTGCCATCATCCTGGGAATGGAGCTGTCTGAGCTGGAAGCCAAGGGATACGAGGATTTTGAGATCGAATATTAGCAGGATGTGTGATTCATGCTTACCGTCAACAGATACAAATGCTGCTACTGCGGAGCATGCGTCGGAGTCTGTCCGACATGTTCGCTGGAGCTGGTAGAGACCTGGCTGGAGGTCTCGGCGGATTGTAAAGAGTGCGGCCTGTGCACCAGGATCTGCCCGGTAGGGGCTCTGGAGGTCAAGGCATGAAGTGCGACCTGGTAGTGGTAGGAGGCGGCCCTGGTGGCTGTATGGCTGCAAAGACGGCAGCCGAAGCAGGCCTGGATGTGGTCATGCTGGAGAAGCGCCAGGAGATTGGCGATCCAGTTCGCTGCGCCGAAGGTGTCAGCAAGAGGACGCTCTGCCGCCTGGTCAAGCCGGAGCCTGAATGGATCTCATCCGAGGTCAAAGGCGCCAGGATCTATGCCCCCGATGGAAGCAGCATAGTCATGTCTGAGGACAAGAGCGGCGGAGAGGTCGGCTATGTACTTGAGAGGAAGGTCTTCGATCGCGGCCTGGCCATGCTCGCAGCTCAGGCCGGAGCGAAGGTCCTTGTTAAGACAAGGGCTCTGAGTCTTCTTAGAAAGGATGGAGCAGTCTCTGGAGTGTCTGCTCTGCGCATCGGCGAGCCTCTCGAGATCGAAGCGCCGCTCGTCATAGGAGCGGATGGAGTCGAGTCCAAGGTTGGGCGCTGGGCTGGAATAGATACTACATTGGCCCTTGCGGACATAGAATCCTGCGCCCAGTTCCTGGTACATGATCCATCAATTGATGACGATTATACCGAATTCTTCCTCGGAAACAGCATCGCTCCTTCAGGATATGCCTGGTCCTTTCCAAAAGGAGAGAAGCTGGCCAACATCGGCCTCGGCATCCAGGGATCGAGGTCAAAACCGGGCGAAGCAGTTCGGCTCCTGCATCAGCTCATGAAAAGCCGTTTTCCAAACGGCAAGATAGTCGAGATGGTGGTGGGAGGGGACCCATGCTCAGGGCCTATTGAATCTGCCACAGCAGACGGAGTGATGCTTGTAGGAGACGCTGCTCACCAGACAGATCCGCTCACGGGCGGAGGCATACTCAATGCCATGCGGGCAGGAGTCATAGCCGGTGATGTGGCAGCCAAGGCCTCCTCTGCAGGCGACTTTAGCAGGAAGGGCCTCTCTGAGTACGAGAGCCGCTGGAGGGAGGATATAGGCAAGACCATAGAGCGGAGCTTCCAGTTCAAGGAGTTCTTCGTCAAGCTCACAGACAAAGACATCAACCAGCTCATAGGCTCCCTGGCCAAGGAGGACATCTCCAAGATGGATCTTGGAGGAATGCTGCGGGTCTTGTTCAGGCTTAACCCCAGGCTGCTGTGGAGTCTGAAGAGCTTGATAATCTAGGCCGGGACAAAAATGCTGCCTTGGTCTTCCAGCTCACTCTTTTTCATGGGCCCTGGCAGAATTTAAATCAAGCAAGGATGCAGGAGCCATCTGCCTTTTTAGGAAGCCTGTCCATGTCGAAGAATACCGCTATTCTCTCCTTGTCTGCATCTATGGCAGCGACGCCGATATGAAATATGTAGCGCGATGTTCTCCGTCCTTCCGGTATCTTCAGCCCGTGCTCCCTCTGAAGGAGGATAACGCTGGCTGACTGGAGAGCCGGGCCGCTCTGGAGGAACAGCAGTCCTGGCAGGTTCAGACGTTGGTGGTCTGTTGTAGGGTATCTCTCTCCCATCAATTGCCCCAGCTCCTCGCGACGGATCACAGTCTCACTCTCACTTCCCCCAACTCTAATCATGCTCTCATCGGCGTGGACCCAGGATACATAGGAGTGAATTGCGCTCAGGACATAGCTGTCGCCGCGCCCTCTCTTATCTTCGGGCAGCAGGGCCTCCAGCTTCTTAATAAAAGGCCTCAGAAGCGGACTGGTCCCGGCAAAGAGAGCGCCCGGTAAGTTGTCGACCTCGGTTCTGGCCAGCTCATTGAGATCCTTATCCCGGATCTCGATGTGTATCATGAGATTCCATTAGCAGCCTCGGGAATATAAATTCCCCGATCTCTGACCTGTCCCCTCATTTTCGAAGATCTCTTAGCTCTGAGGCCGCGCATTGCAGAGTTATGGGAATCAATGCTCAAATTAGTTTTTGTTATAAATAATATTTAGTACTAAAATATTATTATTCTGCCTAAATTAATTATATGGCCTCATGCAAAGATGGATGGGATCGCATATGCTGTATAAATCCAGCTTTATGTGACCCTAAGATCGGCTATTTGAAATTGTAACAAATATAAAAAACTAATTCGCTAGTAACACAATGGTATAGTCACCTAAATGTAAATGCCGCTTGCTTTTAAAGTTATTATCTAAAGTATTAGTCTAATTAAGTAAAATTAAAAGACATACCCTTTCAAAACAAATTATTTATATCATCACGTATTTGTGTCGTGAAAAATATGGTGACGATCATGAGAGAGTCCACAGTCAAGATCCTCGACGACAAGGATATGGAGTTCGTAGAGACGCTTCGATCCCTTAGCGTTCCGCGAAATGTCGCAACGCTTATCACTTTTCTGGCGAATGTAGATGAGGCTTCATCCCGCGAGATAGAGATGGGCTCCGATCTCCGCCAGCCTGAGGTCAGCATTGCTATGCGCACACTGCGCGACAATAACTGGATTGAGGAGAAGGAGATCAAGAGGGAGGGAAAGGGAAGACCTATGAAGGTATACTCTCTAAGAGCGGGTATCGATGAGATCATAAAGCACTTTGAGGAGGAAAAGCTCAGCGAATCTGCTCAGGCTATGGAGAGCATCCAGAGGCTAAAGCAGCTCATATCGACCTGAGGTCGAATTAAAAAGAG
>JBFYLF010000035.1:0-9865 GCA_041305505.1 Methanothrix sp.
GGATTGGAGGGCTTGGTTATGGAATTGAATCCCGGTCGGACCTCCTCAGTAATTGTATAGTCGCCGGGCTTGAGAAGGCAGAACTCGTATTTGCCGTCAGGTCCCGTGAATTGGCTCACCTCATGAGTGGCATTCTTGAGGGTGATATTCCAGCCAGGAAGTGGGGCATTGTTGCATGCATCAAGCTTGTAGCCTGAAATGCACTTTAGCTCCTGGTTGGTGAAGTTGATATTGGTTATGTTGTAGCCCACCAGAGTCTTTGTATGGCAAATCGGCGAGGAGGTCTGCGTCCAGCCGTCCTGGAGGGTCTCGCAGATGTTGTAGGTATCATTTTCTAGATAGCAGACCCGCCAGAAGCCGTTGGCATCCGTGGTAGCATTCCATTCCTGGGTTGAATTGTTCAGGATGATCTTCCAGCCGGAGAGGGGCAGGCCGGTGCAGCGATCAAGCTTATATCCTGATATGCAGCGGGAGTCGTCATAGGTATATGTGATAGTTGCATTAGACCAGCCGAACGTTCTTAAATCTGAAACCTGGTTGCCGCCGCCGGTCACTGAGGTGGTGGCAGTGGCTGTGGCAGAGAGATTGAAATAGCCCGTCCCGATGTACCCGGCCAGATCACCCTGCGCGGTATAATTAATTCTGCCGTGTGTGTCCCCATAGTCGTATCCGCTCAAGGTATCGTTTCCGGACCAATAAGGCAAAGTGAATGGTTCAAGCGAGACGCTGCCCGTCTTTGGAACACCCAAATCGACGGTTAAATTGAGCCAGTCCTCATTTATCATCTTCACAGCCAAATCGGTGTAATCTTGAAAATATGACATTCTTACGCCCGATTGATCATTCCGATTCTCGGTTGTGCCATTCATGCTGCTGTTTAGGGTCGCCAAGAAGTCGATCCGGATGAGCCTACCCATTTCGGGATCGAAATAGGGAAAAGTGTGGTTTTGACCGGCAGGCCAGTCTACTGTTCGATTATCGATATGAGAGTAGAAGGTAGCTTGCCTGACTGCTGCCAATGATGAGGTGGTCAAAAATGCAATAACTAGAATCAATATTAATAACTTTTTTGCGGATCCCATATCAATCATCTCCCTCGCTGCCAAGAGATCTATTATTCAGCTCGATCAAAGATGTCAAAAAATTATATTTTATCATGCTTCCCTCCTTCTTTCAATTTCGCATCACATGTGTAAGACACCTAAATCATAGGTGCTCTAATATCTCTGCCCCTGCTCATATCAAACACGCAACGTATCAACTCGGTAATTCCTCTAATCCGAGCCAAATTTTCAAACTGTGTTATGCAGATATACTATATAAAGATATTCAATAGCTTATATCTTATATATTTTAGATCTAAAAATATATCTCATTGTGCCTTAATTGCTTTCATTTAGTGCATGAGCAACTATTGTTTACATAAATATTTATCTTAGTTGATTTCAAATTAGATATTTATTTTTTTATATATACTAATGGCAATAACTGATGTAAAAGTATATATATTAATAAAGTTAACGTACTTAGAAAGGGGCTGGATGATGAAATCGAATTGGATTGGAGCACGGTCGTTTATTCATGAGGTGCATCCTGATGACATGGATCTCGAAACAGGCTCGAAGGAGTTTTCATATTCAATTTTAAAATATTTTTTTAGATGGGCCTTGATTCTGATTATCATGGCATCAGCATTCAGCATGGCTGAAGCCGATGAGGCTGAGTATGCCGAATTGCACGAAGGAGACCTCATAATATACTATTATAATGTGAGCAATATCGGCAATGTAAATCTAACCGAGGTCGTAGTGATCGATGACAAGGTTGATCCTGTTTACGTTTCAGGGGATGAAAACAACGATAGCTGGCTTAATTTGAGTGAGGTCTGGCTCTACAAGGCTGTTTATAAAGTTACTGCCATAGATCTCAAGAGAGATCTCATCAATATCGCGAACGTCACTGCGAAGGATCCTTGTGGAAAGCCGGTTGATGATGAAGATATAGAAGTTGTGAGAACAGCCGTCGTGAATGGTGAGCCCATCCAGTACAGCCAGTTTTGTGAGGCTCAAAAGATCTCGGGATCGGGATTCATCGACATGAATACGGCTATTAGAGACAAAAAAATTGCACTGGATTACTCCAATATCATGAATGGTGAGGGTGATATCGAACTGGACCAGGAGCAGGCCTATTCGGAGAACGCCGATAAACTGAAGAGGAAAATCAATTCTGTGAACGGAGGCAATGAGAGCACGCTCAACCTCTATGAGAGCACGAATCTTGTTTATTCCGGAGAGACGCCCTTGCAGGGTGAGAAGTATCTGCGTTCGAAGGCCTTTGAGGGTGGAATGGGATCAGAGCTTCGCGAAGTATTCTCGGTTCAGCAGATGGAGGCGAAAGAGGTCTCATTCTTTGTGCAGACTATGCCTTACGAGCCTTCTCATGGGTGGAGAGGCTTTCAGGAGGGGCTTGCAGATGTTGGAAGGGATACCAAAAAGATGGATGAGTTGATGAAAACCAAGGAGAACGTCAGCAATCCTGCCCAATTGATGGGACTTGAGAATAGCAACGCATTTAATGGCACATGGGGCACTGAGTCCTTATGGAATAAAATATTCTATAAAAAAATCGATTCCAGAGAGATGTTCACAGGAACGTTCGAGGCCGAAAAGCTGATCAAGTTCCATCAGTATCCTCTGGAGGAAGAGACAGAGGAAAGGTGCAACGGCATAGACTGCTAGATTTCTGTCCAGCCCGATTTATGGGCCACTCCCCGCCAATTTTCCGGCGAACTTGAGATAGTTGCATGCCGGGCTTCCGAGGGGGATGATGCTGCCACGCACCCTTCCCGCCTCGATCTCCAGCAGAGCCAGGGAGGGCGCCGACATCCTGGGCAGAGTGGTGCTTCCTGGGCAGATGAGAAGGTGTCTTCCCTTCTCTATGATCGGGCGATGGATATGCCCGAAGACAAGCACCTGAACATCCATCTCCCTTGCCATCATCTCGGCTCCCAAAAGATCCTGGCCGTGCATGGCCATATGAACCAGGCCGATCCTGACTCCATCAACCTCCAGAGCGACTCTCTCAGGCAGGAGGCTCTTAAGCTGCGAAGAGTCAGAGTTGCCGCAGACCGCCTCCAGCCTGCCGAGGCTCGAGAGAGCTTTGTATGCCTCATAGGATACAAAGTCGCCTGCATGAAGGATCATGTCTGCGCCCCTTGCAAGCGTTGCCACCGGGAGAGGGATCTCGCCGCCTTCAAGATGAGTATCTGAGATAGCTATAATTCGGGTCATATCTGCAATCGACCAGGATTCTATCCGCCTGACTAGATTAGAGTGCCGGTCGAGGCCGAGAGTCTATCTCTCTGATCCTTCTTATTCTCAATCGCGTTAACTTCAATAACAGTTGGTGAAAAGGCACAATTGAAGAGCCTTGATCAGGTTGGAGATCAGCCAATTAAGAAAGATAATGGACGCGGGAGACGGAATTGTGATAGCCAGAAGAGCAGAAGAGATCGCCCCTTTCATCGTCATGGAGGTGCTGGAGAGGGCAAGAGAGATGGAACGGCAGGGAACGGATGTCATTCACCTGGAGGTTGGCGAGCCCGACTTCGATGCTCCCGTGGCAGTGAAAAGAGCTACCTGCAGGGCGCTGGAGGATGGGGCCACCCATTACACCCACAGCCTCGGCGATCTGAATCTGCGGGAGGCAATATGCAGCCACTATCTGGAAAGATACGATGTCGACATCAGCCCTGAGCAGGTGGTCGTCACATCAGGCACAAGCCCTGCCATGATGCTGGCCTTTGCAGCTCTCCTGGATGAGGGCCAGGAGGTCGTGATCTCAGATCCCGGATACGCCTGCTATCCAAATTTCATCAGATTCTTGGGCGGCGTTCCCTCAAGAGTTCCTGTTCATGAGGAGGATGGCTTTGAGTACCATGTGGAGGCCATCCAGAATAGGATTTGTAAGAAGACAAAGGCCATAGTCATCAACTCCCCATCCAATCCCACGGGCTGCCTGCTCTCGGAGAGCACAATGAAGGCCATAGCCGATCTTTCGCCTTATGTCATATCAGATGAGATCTATCATGGCCTGGTCTATGAGGGTAGAGAGCACTCCATTCTTGAGTTCACAGATCGGGCATTTGTCCTGAACGGCTTTTCAAAGCTCTATGCAATGACAGGCTATCGCCTCGGCTACCTCATCGCCCCACCGGAGTTCATCCGACCGATTCAGAAGATGCAGCAGAACTTCTTCATCTGCGCAGGCTCGCTGGCCCAGAAGGCCGGGATAGCAGCCCTGAAAGATTGCGACCACGATGTCAAGGAGATGAGGCTCATTTACGACCGGAGGCGAAGGTTCATGATAAAGGGGCTGAGAAAGATCGGCTTTTCAATTGAAGTCGAGCCGACAGGGGCCTTTTATGTCTTCGCCAATGCCAAAAGTTTTTCCGGCGACTCCTACCGCCTGGCCTTCGACATCCTCGAGAAGGCGCATGTCGGCGTGACTCCGGGAATTGACTTCGGAGAGAACGGGGAAGGATATCTCCGCTTCTCTTATGCCAACTGCATGGAGAAGATCGCCGAAGGGCTGGACCGGATAGAAATGTACCTCAAGGACAAGCCCGAGACGAAATAAGGGCTGATCTGCTTGGGACGCGTCTGGTTTGGATGTATCAGGTTTTAGGAAAATATGTCCTCTTAAGCTTTCCAGCTCTATACGATCTCGCCTCCATCCCTCTTCCAACCGACTAAGCCTTCAGTTAAATTATAGATCTCTGAAAATCCCATTCTCTTCATTATCTGCAATGCCTTTAGGGATCTTACGCCCGTCCGGCAGTAGAGGAGAATGGCCACATCCCTATCAAGCATGGATAGTTGATCCTCAAATGAAGGAGATCTGTAGTCGATATTGATTGCTCCGGCTATATGTCCCGAGGAATACTCGCCTGCGGTTCTTACATCTAAAATGACAAGCTCTCTTCCTGCAGGCGAGGGGTCATGTTCCCAGCCGGACTTTCGCCCAATCAAATCCCTGCACTCTTGAGGAGAGAGCTCTTTGACGATCGTCTCCATCTGCCCGGCAGAGCAGTCTGATTCTCTACAAGAGGGCTCTATCATTCTTCCTCCCGCCACTTTCATTTGGATCTTTTTAAACTCGCCAGATCTCTCTTGGGAGAAGCGTCAGCCTCTCGGCCCCGCCGGCCAAAACCAGATAGGTATCCTCTATTCCCACAACGCCCTCTCCGGGATAGATCATCTTGGGCTCCACAGCAATGACCATGTTCTCCCGGATCTCATGGTCCAGGGGCCCCAGCACAGGATACTCGTCTATATCGAGGCCCAGGCCGTGGCCAACGAACCCGGCCTTTCTGCCTATGGGGCCTCCCAGGTGGTCCTGATAGCCGAGCCGCTTGCCTTCGCATTCGCTCGTCTCCCAGATATCCCTGGCGATCTTGCCAGGCAAAAGCTGCCCGGCTATGAGGTCCTCTATCTGGAGAGCGGCACTATGCGCCGCCTCCATCCTGGTCGATGGCCTTCCTATGCAAAATATCCTCGTCTCATCAGCCAGGTAGCCGTTGTAGCAGCCGGCATAGTCGACCAGGACAGGCTCGCCCCTCTTGATCTTCGCAAATCCCGGCCCCTGGCCCATGAAGAGGGACATTCCCTGCCCGCCGGTCGGAGAGGAGACGCAGCTGGGATAAGCCGCATCGGCTCCTGCCATGAGGTGGCCCATTGGAAGAGACTGATTGAACCTTCGAAATGAGACTCTACCGGGATGGCCCAGGCGCCTCATGCTGCTCTCGACAACTGCTGCCAGATCGATCTCCCGGACTCCCTCCTTGAGATGATCAGCAACGCAGGCAATTCCAGCATCGAGCATTCCTGCTGCCCTGCGGATGAGCCGGATCTCGAAGTCGGACTTGATCGAGCGGATATGCTTGATGCTCTCGGATATATCTCTGAATTCGACATCCTCTCCAAATGATTTCGCTAGGCGCAAGTAGTTGTTGTAAGGAAGAACGTCAAGCTCAAGGCCGATCCTGGCCGCTGCCGGAAGATCGAGATCCTTTTTCAGAGTCTTGAGGCTCTTTTGGGGCTGGACCGGCAAGGGCGACTCCTGCATTGCCCTATCAAGGCTCTTTCTGATCATGAGCTTCGCCGGGCCGTCCCTTGGAATGTAGATCAGCCCGTCCTGTGCTGTCCCCGAGAAGTAGCCGAGGTCCGTAGACTCGAAGATGATGGCACCTGTGAGATCGCCGATGCCATCTTGCAGCCTCTTGATTCTCGCTTCAACCTCAGAGCGAGGGCTTAGAATGTACTCCATTTAGATCACCTCAAAATAGATCTCATCTTCCAGGTCCGAAAGATACCTCTTCACAACCTCAGTCCTCCTCTTTGCAAGCCGTCTGCCTGCAGTGGTATGCATTCCCGACTCCAGTTTCAAGAGCTTTTGATAGAAGTGGTCCAGATTCCATCTTCCGTCGTCCGGTTCCCTCTTCCGGCAGAAAGGATCATCTGGATTGTATATCTCTCTTCCGAGAACTCCCCCGGTGAGAAAGACGCGGGCTATGCCTATAGCGCCTATGGCATCCAGCCGGTCGGCATCCTGGAGTATCCTGGCCTCCAGTGTGAGAGGGACTATTCCCTTTGAAAAGCTGTGGACATCGACTGCATAGACCACCTTCTCCTCCGTCTCCCTATCAAGGCCGAGCGAGCCGAGGAAGGTGCGAATCTGGCTTTGGCGGTCATCGGCGGCATTCTCCTGATCTGATCCCTTCCCTTTCTCGGACCCGAGATCATGCAGAAGAGCTGCCAGGAGAAGGACCCTCATGTCCGCTCCTTCCTCCTTGCCTATTATCCTGGCGTTCTTGCAGACCCGAAGGATATGGCTGAAATCGTGAGCCGGATCGGCTCTGGTATAGAGGCTACTGATGCTTTCCAACCAGGGCATGAGATCAAAATCGTCGAAGGCCATCTAGGAGGAGTCTATGCCTTGCAGATAAATAATCTGCTGATGAAATCCGCAAAAAATACTTATGCAATACAATCATTATATATTCAGCAACGACTTCGCACAGGTGCGGTTTTTCCATGTCCGATGATGATAAGCATATTATTTTAAAGGCCATTACTGGCCGGAGGGCAAGAGCTCTAAGTGCGGCTATATTTCTGGTCCTGATTGTAGTGCTGGCCATGCTGGCACTGCCCTGCTCTGCTCATCCACCATCCAAGGTCAGCATCTCCTACGACGGAGAAAATCAGACCCTGAAGGTGACTGTCACCCACCAGGTCTCGAGTCCTGCCAGCCACTATGTCTTCAAGATCGCAGTCGACAAGAATGGAGAAGAGATCCTGGAAGAGGAGTACACGAGCCAGCCGTCATCTTCCACATTCAGCTACGACTATCCGCTCAATGCCAGCTCCGGAGATGCAATCAAGGCTACTGCCTATTGCGTCATAGCAGGAAGCAGGTCTGCAGAGATCACAGTTGGCGATGGTGAGCTCCAGGTTCAGCAGGCTGGAGAGGAGCGTATTCCCCCTGAGGTAGCAGACTATAGAGCGGACTGGCCGCTTCCGAATAAGGATTATTCGAACACCAGGGCGACCTTTGATAGCAATATAAGCTCTGAGAATGCTGCGAATCTGACGGCTTCCTGGTCATTTCCTATCCCCGGGATCAGCGGCTTTGGCGCTGCTGCGAGCAATCCGATCATCATCGGAGAGAGGGTTTTCTTCCAGGATCTGCAATGCAACGTCTTCGCACTGGATCTTGAGACCGGTGAGCCGATCTGGTCGAAGTTCTACAATGTAACCGGTCTCAGTGGACCCAATGGCCCTGCCGTCGGTTGGGGAAAGGTCTTCGTTGCAAAAGACCTCAACAACGTCACTGCTCTTGATGCCGAGACGGGCGAGGAGATATGGTCGGCCAGGCTTTCTAACGCGAATACAACGGGAATCGATATCCAACCACTCGTCTATGACGGCCTGGTCTACTTCTCTACAGTGCCGTGGACCTTGACCGATTTCTACACACCAGGGGGAATTGGCGTCATCCATGCCCTGGACGCAGAGACCGGCGAGATCGTCTGGAGCTTTTCAACAGTAGACACCCCTGATCTCTGGGGCCACAAAGAGGTCAACAGCGGCGGAGGATCCTGGTACCCGCCTGCCATCGACCTTAGCAGCTGCCTGACGTTCTGGGGGATTGGAAATCCGGCTCCCTTCCCAGGGACTGAGGAGTGGCCAAGCGGGACCAGCAGGCCAGGCCCCAACCTCTACACAGACAGCTTAGTGGTCCTGGATCACAAGACGGGCGAGATGGCGTGGTTCAGGCAGGTCCTTGCACACGACCTATTCGACCACGACTTCCAGAGCTCTCCGATCCTGGCAGAATTGGCGATCAATGGGGCTGAAAAAGAGTTGGTCTTCGGGGCCGGGAAGCTCGGGAAGGTCTATGCATTCGATCGAGGCTCTGGAGAGATCCTCTGGTCGACTGTTGTGGGCAAGTACGACGAGACGGCGCAGTTGGACGTTTTGCCGAACGAGACAACCAGGATCTATCCTGGGGTGCTGGGTGGCGTCGAAACCCCCATGGCCTACAGCGATGGAGTGCTCTATGTCCCGGTTGTGAACATGTTCACAGACTGGACTCCAACTTCCTTGGACTCTTCTACAATCGACTTTGGAAACGCGACAGGGGAGCTTGTGGCCATCGATGCCGCAACGGGCAAGATCCTCTGGATCAAGCTCCTGCCAACAATGGCACTCGGAGGAGCTACTGTGATAAACGACCTTGTCTTCACAGCCGAGTACGACGGCACAATTCACGCCTTCAATGCAAGCTCCGGCGATGAGTCCTTCGTTTATAAGGCGCCGGCCGGGATCAACGGTTGGCCTGCTGTGGCAGATGATGCAATAGTCTGGCCGGCTGGAAGTGGAGATGAACCGTCTCTGATCGCCCTTCGGCTTGACGCTGGACCGAAGGCAAGCCAAAACGCTACTGCGACAGATGAAACAGGAACTGAAGCCATATCTACAGAAGAGACTCGCCTGACACAGGCCACCTCTTTGGTAGCTTCAGAGGTTGCTTTATCCAATGAGACCGGTGGAGCAAAATGGACCCCAGACGGCGTCGTCTCCGAAGGCGAGTACTCTAAGAACCTCTCCCTATCTGACGGAAAGTATGTCGTTCACTGGAAGAACGATGCAGAGAACCTCTACATGGCCCTCGTGGGGCTGACCGACGGTTTCGTGGCGATCGGCTTTGAACCGAGCCAGGCGATGAAGGATGCGGACATGGTCATGGGCTGGGTCTCAGATGGCAACGTCACTGTACTGGACCTTTACTCGACAGGGATCTACGGCCCACATCCGCCAGATGTTGATCTTGGCGGAAGGGGCGACATCCTGGAGTTCGGAGGCTCCGAGTCTGAGAACGGGACTGTGATCGAGTTTAAGAGGAAGATGGATACGGGCGACCAGTTTGACAGAGCTTTTCAGCCGGGTCAGACCATCGATATAATCTGGTCCATGTCCGCTTCCGATGTTCTTGCGGTCAGGCACAATGCGAGAGGGTCATCGACGATAAATCTTGTGTAGTGTGGGTAGGCTCGAAGCTCCAGCTTCGGGCCTGTAATCCATATTCTTTTTAAAGCAGCAGATGGCTAATCGGCTCATGATATCCGGGCCTTTACAGGGATAATGTCATCATATCCCAGGCCACGATTGCAGGAACTCCTGAGCGCTCGATCACCTGCTCAGCCATCAGATCCTCAGAGCCGGCTGCCTGGGGATAGAGGTGAGTGAGCACGAGGCGCTTGATCCCATGGTTCTTGATCATGCTCCCAAGTTTTAATGGC
>JBFYLF010000036.1:0-12092 GCA_041305505.1 Methanothrix sp.
CCTTTCGGCAGCGCGTGCCGCACTTGTCCGGCGCGCTTAAAGGCGGCAACAAGATGAGTCAGGCAATGAATAAACAGGCACGAATCGAACGGAACGACTTGCCACCACGACAGCTGTTGTCAGTAGCGTATTACGACGCGCGGCGATCAACTCATCGGCCATCAGCAACGCGCCGCCTATTGTGTATGAGGTACTGCACAACCAGGCTAACCGCTGGATGCAGCCACGCGCTCCTTCATAGAGTCGCGCTTCTGCCATGACTTCAGTCAGATGCGGGTTCATACGGATGCGCGGGCAGCAGAGTTGGCGAGCGCGCCGCCTGTTGCACCTCGGACCGTGCGCCAGTCCTTTCGCTTACCGAGCCAGTTGCTTGATACGGGGACGCGCGGGATTAACGGAGTCCCGCTTCTGTCGTGATTTCAGCCAGTCTAAGATGTATGCGGATGCAATAGAAGTGGAGTTCAGTCGGGAATTAGGCACAAAATCTGATTGAAAATTGCTCATAGAGATAGACGGGAGTAATTGATAGGTGGCACAAAAGGCTCTTGCTAAAACTCGAGGATCAGTGCAAAAAACGACTCTGACAGCTAATAGTATCCTGCAACGCAGTTCCAATAAACGCTGCGAAATGAAGAAAACTGCTCTGCAGCGTTCAGCCGCGGGTCCGGCTGCGGAGAGGGTGCCGCCCATCGTCCACGAGGTACTGCGCTCCCCAGGCAGGCCGCTGGACCCGGCTGCCCGTACCTTCATAGAGCCTCGCTTTGGGCACGATTTCAGCAAGGTGCAGGTGCACACAGATCCCAAGGCGGCGGAATCTGCACGATCTGTGAGTGCGCTGGCTTATACAGTCGGCAACGACATCGTATTTGGTGCTGAGCAGTACAGGCCTGAGACAGGTACGGGTCTTATTCTGCTCATGCATGAGCTGACGCATGTAGTTCAGCAGCACCAAACACCCCTGCCTAATGTCCCAAATGATCTGACGATAGATCCGCCAGACTCAGCTTATGAATCGGCTGCAAGGGGAAGCGAGGAGGGGATGCATCTGTCTATCAAATCAGGACTGCTTGCTCGTTCTGCCTTGCAACGGCTACCTATCTGCTATCGCCCGGGAGCCGCTCCGCAGCCAGGACAGGCAGGCGACTGCACTGCCCGGGATCCTGAAAATTGCCCGACCTTTGAGCTGTGGATTAATGCTTTTAGCACATTGACTACGTTTCCTGCAAGAGATACTGCACCTGGTGGGAAAGAGCTCACTGGATCTATCGTTATCGGGGAGATTGCCACTCGCCCAATTGATATCGAGGAAGGAGAGCCGATATCTGAAGAAAGCCTGGCCGCACCTGCTATTGCTCCACAGGCCGCGGATCGATTCATAGATCATCCTACTGATCAGTGGGTGAGGACTTGTTTGCCGCCCAATCTTCGCGAGACTGCCTATCGACTCCCATCCGATTGTGCAGACATTCCTGTAATTCTTCGACATGTATGGCTGTCTGCTCACCAGAGGACAGAAACATACTCCTTTCCCACAGCTGGCAACCAAAGGCGTCGCTTGAAAATTGGCGACCAGGCAAGCCGTGCCCAAACTATGCGCATTCACCAGATAATTGGCCAGGTCCACTCTGGCAATGTAGCTCGCCTAGTAAACAGCTATGCAAATTCAAGAGGTCAGCCTCTGCGCACATTTTCCGAGCTTCAAAACCTTCTTCACCCGGGAGATATCCTGGTATGGGAGCACCATGAAGGCGGGCTTGGTACAGGCCGTACTGGTGGTCACACTCAGACTATAACCAGCATAGAGCGGGATGGACCCAACAATCCCATCAGGCGGATCAATGTAGTTCAGGGAAACCAGCCAATATTCGAAGAGCAGGCATCAGAGATTCGTGAATACAATGAGCGTAGAGCGCCACCAGAACGAGCACTTCAAAGAGCGCCGGGCCGCCGAATTGAGACAAGCTCTTTGAGGTCATCTGATCTGCAGGATTTGCAGATCCCTGCTGTCAGAGGCAGAGCATCATCTGGGCCACGTACCTGGGTATGGACCCTGAGGGATGGGCATACCACGATAGTTGCGGCAGGCCCTCCCGCATCGTCTCGTCGGCCGTCCATGCGACGCCTTCATGGCCAGACCATTCGGAGAATCTCAGACTGGTTCCCCTCACTGACAAATATATCATTGGATAGATTTTCCGGAGTATTTGAGGCTGCATTGCTGGAAGTGCGCGCCATGATAGAGAGCGGAGAGGTTGTGTCTGATCAGGATGCAATAGACCTAGGCAGAGTAGCTGGCGAAAGGCTCCAAATACTCATTTCAAGGAGACGACCCCGTTCAGGCGGTCCCTCAGAATTCGCACCATTGAGCGCTATGATTCGGGCTTTGGGAGATCCAGGAAGAGATGTTGGATTCTCCTCAGCTGCGACGCCGGAAAGTGAAAATGTTCGGCTAACCTTTGAAATTATTCTCCAGGCTTTTGATAGTGAACAACCCTAAATGCAGTCTACCTGAATCAACTAGTTGCCCTATTTGTCAAGGCTAGAAAATGGTTTGCGAGGGGATTTTCCATATATAATTATATTTTGTGCGTAATTTCGCTTGACTATCTAGGTTTGAAAGAAGGATTGCTTAATGGCCATGAAGATTTTCGTTCAATCTAAAAATCATTTGGAAGGCTCAACGCCGACATTCAACAGCGTCGTGGAGCGCAGATGCGACGAGCATGGTAAGAATAAGCCCGCTCTGGATAGATTCGCATCCGGCCCGGATCCCGACCTGGCGCTTTCCATATTTCATGAAGTTCTGCACTCCCGCGGCCAGCCGCTCGATGCGGAGACGCACTTCTTCATGGAGCCATGCTTCGGCCACGACTTCAGCCAAGTGCGAGTGCATACTGATGCGAAAGCCTCGGCTTCGGCGAGGTCGGATCGGCCCACCATCACGGCATCACCTGGTCCAGAAGGCGAAGCCAAGACGCCAAAGGAGGCCGCTGGATCTTCGTCATCAAGTCCCCATCCATTCACTGCTGTTGCCTTAGAAGCCTCAACAAGAGGAGAGGGCTGCACTGTTCCAGCAGGACAACATGGCGCCTCTAAGTGTGTGCGCTTTAGGATTATGGATTTCCAAGGCCGCCCTGTGAGAAGCAGCTTGACGATAGGGGAGCACTTCAGGAGGATCGAAGGGCCTGAAGCTGTATATAGGCAACTTACGCCGAACTCATATACCTCCGAGCGCGGATTCTTCAATGACCGCTACTGCCTTTATCAGCCCACGCCACTGCCCAGTGGTCTGCACCTTAAGGTGGAGCAGAATCACCTCGTGGATGGCGAGGTCATAAGCAAGAACCACATCGTCTTTACCCCCAACAGCATTCTGGTGTGCGTCTTTCCGAGACCTGCCGGGCAGCGCGATTTCAGAGCGCGCTGCAGGATCTATTAGATTGCGCCCGTAGTATGCAGCATTTCCGAAGCCGCATCCAGTGCACATTCTTCTATGTTTGTAAGATTTTCAGGAGGACAAAATTATCATGACCGCATTTCCCGGATCCCCGCGCCTGATCAAGGGCGCCATCATCGGCACGGACCCATTGAATCCGCTGGCGAGCGTGATCGTCTTCCAGTACAACCCGGACACAATGACCCGCAGGCTGGAAGCTCGCTCCAAAGGGGGTGAGGAAGGGGACCGATCTGAGGCCCTCCGGCTCACAGGCCCGCCTAAGGAGACCATAACTCTGAGCATCGAGCTTGATGCAGCCGATCAGTTGGAGGAGGCTCATCCTCTGGCCGTGGCCTCGGGAATCAGTCCCGCGCTGTCTGCCCTTGAGATGCTGATCTATCCCAAGAGCGCGAATGTCATCGCCGGCGCCGCATCGGCCAATGCCGGCTTTGTGGAGGTCATACAGCCGGAGGCTCCTCTAGCATTATTCATCTGGGGACCTGCTCGTGTTCTCCCGGTCCGAATAACGAGCTTAAGCATAGCCGAAGAGGCCTACGACAACCTCCTGAACCCCATCCGTGCCAAAGTGGATCTCAGCCTCTATGTGCTCAGCTATGCGGACCTGAAGTTGATCCACCCCGGCCATAACCTCTTCCTGGTCCACCAGATCGCCAAAGAGGTCATGGCCACAACGAATGTCTTCAACAGCATTCAGAACATCGGTGCATCCTTAAAACTGTTCTGAGGTGAAAAGAGATGTTTACTGCTACCAGTCGCTATTATGGAATCGAGAAAGCCGTTTTCAAGACCGGCGAAGGAAAGGAGATAGCCTACCTTCGCCGTCGCTTTCTGCCTCTGCCTGAAGGTTTGCTGGCCATAGGCGAGCATACAGTAGCCCAGGATGAGAGGCTTGACAACATCACTGCCCGCTATCTAATCGATCCGGAGCAGTTCTGGAGGCTGTGCGATGCCAATAATGCCATGCACCCGGAAGAGCTGACTGAATCGATAGGCCGAAGACTGATAATTCCACTGCCCCAGGGGGGCCAATAGTGCTCGACCTCGGAATAAACCTCCAGCTTTTTCTCGGCGCAGCTGTGCCTGCGCCTGCCCCTTATTCGGTAGTGGATGCCCTGGTCGAGGTGGAGGTCGAGAACAAGGACAATGATTTCGACGGCTTCAAACTCACCTTCACCCTGGGCAAGGACTCCCTCATTGACTATGATCTTCTGCTGGGAAAGAAGCTTGATCCGCCCGGCCGGGTGATCATAATTGCCATCATCAATGCACTGCCCCAGGTGCTGATCGATGGGTTCATCACCAGACAGGAGTTCGTTCCGAGCAACCGACCGGGTGAGTCCAGGCTTTATGTCTACGGCAAAGATATCACAATGAAGCTCGACCTGGAAGAAAAGAATGAGACCTATCCCAACCAGACCGACTCGTTCATCGCTACAGGGATCCTGACTTCACCCTCATATGCCGATCTTGGATTGGTACCCCAAATCACCCTAACAACCGATGTTCCTGTAGAGGTGGACCGGGTCCCATCGCAGCAGGGAACCGATCTGGCCTTTCTGCGAGAGCTTGCAGGGCGAAACGGCTTTGTATTCTACATCGAGCCCACGCCGGTTCCAGGAATCAACACCGCCTACTGGGGCCCAGACAACCGGCTGGGCCTTCCTCAGCCCGCCTTGACCATGAACATGGGCTCGGAGACCAATGTGGATTCTCCAATCAGCTTCTCCTACGATGCCCTCGAACCTGAAGAGCCTCAGATTTCAATAGTTGAACCTCTTACAAAGCTTGCCATTCCCATTCCCCTGCCCGGCGGACTGCGCCCACCGCTGGCCAGAAATCCGGCCAGACCCCTGAGAAGGACTCTTCGCAGAGACAGTGCAAACCTCAATCCTGTTCAAGCCGCATTGCGTGGACTGGCCTCTCAGAGCGGATCATCCGATGCAGTCAGAGCCAGCGGCGAGGTCGAAGCACTGCGATACGGCAGGGCTCTGAAGTCGCGCAGGCTGGTGGGAGTTCGAGGAGTAGGCGAGAGCTATAACGGCAATTACTATGTGCAGATGGTAACCCATCGCATAAGGCGGGGCGAATACAAGCAGAGCTTCACCCTTGTTCGTGAAGGCCTGGGTACGCTATCTCCTCTGGTGGTTCCATGAGAGGACAATTTTTCGGCAAATTCAGGGGGGTTGTCACAGACAACCGTGACCCGCTTATGCTTGGCCGGGTGAGGGCCAGGGTACAGGACGTTTTGGGCGATAACGACAGTGGTTGGGCTCTTCCCAGCCTGCCATATGGTGGACCTGGTGTAGGCCTTTTCCTGGTGCCTCCCGTGGATGCTTCCGTCTGGATAGAGTTCGAGCATGGAGACCCGGACTATCCCATATGGACCGGATGCTTCTGGGCTCAGGGAGAGCTGCCGGCCACGCCTGCAGTGGCTGAGATGAAGGTTCTCAAAACCGATACCGGTACAATCACAATCAATGACCTGCCGGGAGCAGGCGGCATAACAATCGAGACGAACGCGGGCATGAAGATAGTGATCAATATGCAGGGTATTGAGATAAATGATGGGACTGGGGGAAGCATAAAGCTCATCGGGCCGCAGGTATCCGTAAACGATGGCGCCCTGGAGGTGCTCTGATGCCCGGATTTCTGCTACACCAGGGTGCAATCGTCTTATGCATGCATTCGGGCCAGGCTCAGCCGATGGTGCCTAACCCCAGGATTAAAGTGAGCGGTCAGGCCACAGTGACCCAGACAAGCATATACTCTGTGACAGGCTGCACCCTTCCTCCTCCCTCAGTGGCCAATGGACCCTGCGTCACTGCCCAGTGGATCTCGGCAGCAACAAGGGTCCGATCGGGAGGGGTGCCACTTCTGATGCAGGACAGCCAGGCAATCTGTGCTCCCTCCGGCACAGGACTGAACATAGTAGTAACACAATCACGCGTCAGGGGGATCTGATGAATATCGATTATCCATATCATTTCGATGGTCTTGGCAGAACCGCTCAGACCAGAGATGACGACCACATCCGTGACATGATAGAACAGTTCCTGTTCACAAGTCCAGGTGAACGAGTGAACAGGCCGGACTTTGGCAGCGGGATCTTGCAGATGATCTTTGCCCCTAACAGCCAGGAGCTGGCTGCAGCCCTGCAGTTCACAATCCAGGCAGGGTTGCAAAGATGGCTTGGTGATCTGATCGAGGTGAGATCCGTACAGGTGGAGAGCCAGGACGCCTCATTACGAGTGCAGGTGCAGTATCTGGTCCGCAAAACGTCAGAGCTCAAAACAGCGACTCTGGAGAGAGGTGGCCTGCCATGAGAGAGAACGATATAAAATGCCGAACTGAGATTCGCCGCAAATACGTTCGCAAGATGCAGCTCAACGGCCTGGACCATCTGAATATAGCCGAGAACCAGAAGAAGCTGTACGTCTACTTCCTGGGAAAATTGCCCCATGGTCTGACGGAGAAGAACGCCAGGGACCATGTGTTTATCGAGGGCGGCCAACGCATTCGAGACATAAGGATAACAGATATCGATCTCGTCCATAAAGATGCGGATGACCTGGACGATTTCATGGTGGTCCATTTGGATAAAAGGGGAGACTTCTCCACATACACCCTTCGTCTGGAGGACCTGGAGGGAATAGATTCCCAATATGATCACCTCCACTTCAACTTCCTGTCAGGCTGTCCGAGTGATCTTGATTGCAGAGAAAGAGCCATCTGCCCGCCTCTAAAGCATCCGGAGCCTGAGATCAGCTACCTTGCCAAGGACTATTCCAGCTTCCGCCAGCTCATCCTGGATCGCCTCTCCCTGATCATGCCAAAGTGGCAGGAGCGGCATATTCCGGACTTTGCAATTGCCCTTGTAGAGCTCCTGGCCTATACTGGAGACTATCTGAGCTATTATCAGGATGCTGTTGCAACGGAGGCCTACCTGGATACATCAAGGCAGCGCATATCCGTTCGCAGGCATGTGCGACTGGTGGACTATCTGATGCATGAGGGCTGCAACTCCAGGGCCTGGGTCTGCGTGGAGAGTGAGGATCGCACAATGCTCGATCCAGAGGACTATTTCCTGGCATCAATCGAGGCATCTCCTCTCGCTTCAGGTCATTTTCTGACCGAAGAGGAGCTCATTGCAATTCCCCCAGATAGATATCTTGTATTTGAGCCTCTGGTAAAAGAGTCCAGGGAGTTTTATAAGTCCCACAACTGCATCAAGATCTATACCTGGTGCGGAGAGGTGTGCTGTCTGCTGAAAGGGGCAACATCTGCCACCCTGAAGGACTGCTGGGCAGAGGAAGAAGAGAGCGGACAGATTTTGCCTTCAGAGATTCAGATCCAGCAGTATGCTATAAAGAAGCATCCTCATGAGAAGCAGCACCCACCACCTCTATGCGAGAGAGAGAGGTGCCTTCATCTATCCGCAGGAGATGTGCTCATATTCGAGGAGGTCCTGGGACCTGGGACCGGCAATTCTGCGGACGCCGATCCCAATCACCGTCATGCTGTCCGCCTCACAAAGGTCGTACCCAGAATAGATGATCTGACATGCCAGCCCATTGTGGACATAGAATGGGCACCTGAAGATGCTCTGCCCTTCATGCTCTGTCTCTCCTCGATAGGCCAGCCACCAGAGTGCAAGCTTCTGGAGAATGTGAGTGTGGCCAGAGGAAATGTTGTGCTGGTTGATTACGGCAGGACAATCGGTCCCGAGTCCCTCACCCTGCCAGATGTCGATGAGGTTCCAGCAGGCTGCCGGGAAATAGGAGAGCCGAATGATCCTCTCATCAGGCAGGAAATGTTCCGATCCCATCTCAAATCTTTTCCAGTAACCCACGCCGTTCCTTTTCCCGAGCCGAATGCTGCCAGCAAGGTTCAGGCCAGGATGCTGGCGAAGCTACTTGACCGGGTTTTGGCCAGGATTGAAGAGCTATGGAAAAAGGCTCGATTGGGAAGTTGCCTCTCCGAAGAAGAGATCGCAGAGGCAAGATGCATCTTTGGAGCTAAGGCGCTGGAAGAGGTCGATCTCTGGTTCATTGAGACCTCCAAAGGTCGTGATTCTTCATGCAAGAAGCAGGCCCGTGCTCTGAAGAAGCTGCTTGGTCTGAAGGATGTTTATCTGGACAGAAAGCGAAGGCGAGTGGATCTACTGGCAAAGAGGGCAAGATCCGGGTACCTGATGGGAATTGCTGAAATAAGCGAGATCGAAGCGATGTTCGGCGTGAGATTCGCCCTGGAGCTAAAACGATCTGCTGATTACACATCTGCCAGGATTTCTACAGGCCAGGATCCGAGAATGGCCTATCCTTGCGTCAGTGTTAAGGAGACGAAGACGGGAGCCGTCTGGACAGCCAAACGTGATCTGCTGGCCAGCGACCCTCTCGACCGCCATTTTGTGGCGGAGATGGAGAATGACGGCCATGCCGTTCTTCGCTTTGGAGACGGCTACCAGGGAGAGGCACCCTTAGCTGGAGTCGAGATGGAGGCCGTTTATAGGATTGGCAACGGTCAGGCTGGAAATGTAGGCAGAGAGGCAATATCCTATGTCGTTTTCCATGTGCCAGGGAAGAACGGTATCAAATGTGTCCGAAATCCAATGCCGGCGGTGGGGGGGACCGATCCCGAGCCGCTTGCAGATGTCAAGCTCTTTGCTCCAGGGGCTCTATGCAAAGATCTGCAGAGGGCGATTACCACAGACGATTATGCCCTGCTGGTGGAGAGGGACTTTGAGGATAGAGTGCAGAGGGCTGCAGCAGAGATGCGCTGGAACGGAAGCTGGTATGAGGTGCATGTGGCAGTCGATCCCCGGCAGACCACAGAAGCAGACGATCTCTTGCTCAACGAGGTGGAAGGACGGCTGCAGCGCTATCGTCGCATCGGCCATAATCTGGCAGTCAGGCCGGCCGATTATGTACCTCTGGATTTAGAGATGATTGTATGCGTGCTCGACAACCACGATCGAGGGCGCGTAAAGGCTGACCTTCTTGATGTATTCAGCAACCGGACTCTGCCTGATGGAAGATTAGGGCTCTTTCATCCAGATAATCTGACCTTTGGCATGGGAATAAGGCTGAGCGATCTCATTTCTGCTGCTCAAAAGGTTCCCGGCGTGGAAACAGTAGTTGTGACAAAGCTTGAGAGGCTCTTTGAAGGGCCGGAACATGAGATCGAGAATGGCATCCTCGTCATCGGATTGATGGGGAGGCTGGCGCTGCTTATGCGAGGTGGATTATGAAAGAGATTTGTGGATGCTGCGAGGGTCTGGAGAAGTCGGTTCCCCTGAGCACAGCGAACAGGCCTTATCTGAACGCCATCACCTATCGCGTGGGCACTCACGCCACCTTCCTGGAGACGATGATTGCCAGTCTCACCGATCACCGTCTGGATATCACTTTGGAGTCGGGAAAGATCGAGAAGATCTGTCCTCTGAGGGCCCTGAAAGTTCGCGGCTCAGATGATCCCTCGATCGCCATTCTGGATGCATGGGCAGTTGTGGCCGATGTGCTCACATTCTATCAGGAACGAATAGCCAACGAAGGATACCTGCGAACAGCCACGGAACGCCGCTCTATTCTGGAGCTGGCAAGGCTCGTGGGCTACAATCTGAGGCCGGGAGTCTCAGCCAGTGTCTTTCTGGCCTTCGATCTTGAGAAAGGCTACGATCTGACGATAGAGCCTGGTATGAGGGCGCAGAGCCTGCCATCCTTCGAGACCGGTGAGCCGCTGGAGGCCAGAGAAGCGTGGAATCGTCTCCGTGTCAAAACCTCCAAGCCTCAGCATATAAATCAGATCAACGCTGATCCTCTGATACCGAGGAACAGGGCCATCGATAAGGTCTACTTGAACGGCATTTCTGCCAGTCTGAATCCTAATGACCCTCTTTTAATGGTCTTTGATCCCATCAATCCTATCGCAGTATTCAGGCAGGTGGAGGCTGTGAAGCTTGAGCCTGAAAAGAATATGATGCGGGTTCTGCTACAGACCCCAGATCTTGAACAAAAGGCGCAAACAAAGCCTATTAGCCTGGATGATCTTTTGGCTCCGCTCTCTCTGGAGGCGTCAAGGCCGCCAGCGACGCCCAGACGGCTTAAGAGAAGCATTGAGCAATCATACGCCTTAGCTTCCGATATAGGACCCCAGCTTCTCACTACTCTCAATCCCGCCCTTAAGAGAAAACTCTACATCGCCTGGAAGAGCGCCAAGGTAGCAGCAGATCCGGAATTGAAGAGCCTGGACGCAATGAGAGTTAAGGCAAGGCCTTTCGGCCACAATGCGCCACTGAATCCGGTATATGATGGCAAGTGCGTTCCCACTGGCTATGAGGAGTGGCCTTTGACAGAGACTGCCACAGCCAGCGTGAGCATACCTGCAACACAGCTCTTGTCCTCAGGCATTCCCCTGGCTGCAAGAGTTGCTGCCAGCACAAGCGACATGCCGGTTCTCTTCTCGGTGAAAAGAGGAGCAAAAATACAAAGCAAGTCCGTCTTGATGTCGGCGTCGACATTGCTGACAAATCCGTCGATAAACCTGGGAGATGAAGACATAAAGGTCATTCTAACTCCCGGCATCCGCTTCATCAATATGCTGATGCCTTCAGTAGATGTATACGCAAACGGCGTCAGGGTTCTGGAGAGCATACCATTCGGCGTTCAGGAGAATATAAATGAGAATATATTCGCCCTGATGCCGCCCATTGATGGAAAGCCATTAAAACTCCGGATAACGGTGGCAGGGAAACCGATCGAAGAATCGCTAATCACTCGAAATGTCGCCATCGACGAGGGAAAAGCCTGTACAATTGTTGCTTTTGGTGAGGCTCAAGGGTATATGGAGCTTCCCAATGCCACGACAACCGGTAAACAACTGTATGATGTTCATGGGGCTGGTGCTCAACGCAGTCTATTTCTTCCACGCATCACCGGGCACTAATCGGGTGAATTTCTCAGTCGGAGAGGGTAACGGCAGTGTGCTTGAAAAAGAGATTCCTTTCAGGGGCGCCAGAGTCATCAAAATGCCACCAGACAAAAGGTCGTCCAGCAAATCCTGGTCGATCTATAAGGCAGATGCAAAGGACATTCTGGCAGAAGGTAGGCTTAATGTCAATCCGGGAGAGATCCATATCGTTCTTCTGACTGCCAGTAGTGCAACAGATCAGAGACCGGTTGCAATAAACGCCAACATATCAGATATGGGTCCATTGCTTCCAAAATCCGTCCTGGCTTTCGACTTTGCAGCGCTGAAGCGAAAATTCAGGCTCTCACTGAATGAGGGCAAGACACCTTCAGCTAATGTTGGAGTTCTCTGTGGCGACGTCATGGTTCTTGAAGACAGACTCAATTTTCCAGAGATTCATGAGAGGTATATCAATGGCCACAAGATCAAGATAGAGCTGTCGCAGACTCAAATGATATCCGACGAGTCTCCCGTCCCCATGCCTGCAAAGCAGATGTCGGTTATATCTCTTGATTCGCAGTATGATAAGATACTGCCTGGTAGTCTGGTGGTCATAGAAAGGCCTTTGCCGGACGGTCAAGAGGGAAGGAATCGCATCATAGCTAGAGTTGAGGATGTCCGGACAGTATCGAAAAAGGATTTTGGCATTACCGGCAGTGTAACGGAGCTA
>JBFYLF010000036.1:12143-16018 GCA_041305505.1 Methanothrix sp.
CGAGGTACTGTTGTATATGCCCAAAATGAGGCACTCATCATGGCTGAAGAGGAGATCGATCCTGTTGAAGGGGCGGTCTGCGATGATGTCATAGAGCTGGACGGCCTTTACGATGGATTAAAATCTGGAAGGTGGCTCATAGTCAAAGGGGAGAGGACAGATATACAAGGCACCAGCGGGGTTGTGGCAAGCGAGCTGGCCATGCTCGCATCCGTCACCCAGGGTGTTCGGAAGCTGCCTTTAGTAGACGGAGAAGATCAGACCGAGATCGACCTTCCTGGAGACAAAACACATACCTTCCTCAAGCTGGCAGAGAAGCTCGCATACTCCTACAAGCTAGATTCCGTAACAATCTACGCCAATGTCGCCAAAGCCACACATGGCGAGACGCGAAACGAAATCCTGGGAAGCGGAGACGCAAGCCGAGCGTTCCAGGAGTTTCAGCTACGCCAGCATCGATTGACATATCTCGCCGCAGCTACTCCTGCAGGTGCTAAGAGCACTCTGCAGGTGAGGGTAGATGACGTGCTCTGGCACGGGGCGGAAAGCCTGGCTGGACTTGAGCCGGTCGACAGGAGCTACATAACCAACACCGACGACGACGGCAAGACCTCAGTCATTTTCGGCAACGGAGAGCATGGATCTCGACTGCCCACCGCAGTCGAGAACGTCAAAGCCGTCTATCGATCGGGCATCGGCAAGCCCGGCAACGTCAGAGCAGGACAGATCAGCCTTCTGGCAAAGCGCCCCCTGGGCGTGAAAGCAGTGACCAATCCCCTGCCCGCAACGGGCGGAGCTGATAGAGAGAACAGGGATCAGGCCCGTCGCAATGTGCCCCTGGCCGTCCTGGCGCTGGACAGGCTGGTCTCAGTGCAGGACTATGCAGATTTTGCCCGCACCTTCACAGGGATAGGCAAGGCCAGAGCCTCCAGACTGACTGATGGAAGAAGACAGGTGGTCTTCATCACAATAGCGGGTGCTGAGGATATCCCCATTGACTGCAATTCAGACCTTTACATTAACCTCCTCTCGGCGCTGTATAAATTCGGAGATCCCCATCTCATTGTCCGCCTTAAGATCAGAGAACTCCTGCTTTTGCTCATAAGTGCCAGGGTCAAAGTCAAACCCGACTTTCTCTGGGATAATGTCGAGCCTCTGATAAGGGCTGAGCTTCTGGATGCATTCAGCTTCGAGCGACGTGACCTCGGCCAGGATGTCCTACTGAGCGAGGTGATAAGCGCCATTCAGGGAGTTCGCGGCGTGGACTATGTGGATGTGGACTACATCGCCGGAATTCCTGAGAAGAAGCTATTCGATGGTGTGAGGAGGATTCTGACGCCTGATGATATAGTGGACGAGATTCAGAGTGTGCTTGAGAAAGGCCCCGGTCCAAAGCCCAGGATTCCTGTAAACCTGGCAGCCAAGGAAAAGGAATACGGGATCTTCCGGCCTGATCAGATCGCCTACCTCAGCCCCGACGTTCCCGACACATTGATCCTTACGGAGATGAAAGAATGAGCCAATCCAAGGACCGTCTTTACGATCTGCTTCCGGCAATCTATCGCAAGCGAGATGCGGAGCAGGGCTATCCTTTAAAGGCGCTGCTAGAGGTGATCTCAGAGCAGGTGAACATCGTAGAAGAAGACATCAATGGTCTCTACGAAAACTGGTTCATCGAGACCTGCCAGGACTGGGCCGTGCCCTATATCGGCGATCTCATTGGATATCGGTCCGTCTCTCAGGCGGGCGGACTGGGAGATATCACCAGACCCGAAGGAGTCGAGCTGAATAAGATCCTATTTCCAAGAAGGGAGATTGCCAACACCATAGGATACAGGCGAAGAAAGGGCACTCTGGCTCTGCTGGAGGAGCTGGCCAAGAGCGCCTCCGGCTGGACGGCCAGAGCAGTGGAGTTTTATCGTCTACTGCGGGTGGCTCAGCACATAAATCATCAGCATCTGGATAGGGGGCGCACTGTGGATCTGCGCCGGGGAGAATCCCTGGAGCGTCTGGATGGCCCATTCGATGAGCTGGCGCATACAGTGGACGTGCGCCGCATAAGCTCTCAGCTCACGCGCGGCAGGTACAATATCCCGAGCTTCGGGGTCTTCGTGTGGAGGCTGAAGTCCTACCCGATCACCCAGGCTCCGGCATACTGCATGGACAGGGATCTGAACCACTACACCTTCAGCGTACTGGGACTGGATACAAAGCTCTTCACCAGACCCGTAGAGGAGCCGGACCCCGTCCATATAGCCGATGAGACGAATGTTCCGACAGTCATCCGGCGCCGGGCATTTGAGGACCGATTGGAGGATTTTTATGGAGAGGGCAAGAGCCTCTGCATCTGGCGAGGAGACCTATGCCATCCGGTTCCACTGGAGAACATAATAGCCTCGGATCTTCGCGATTGGTCTTATATGCCCCTGGATGACGATGTGGCCGTAGATCCACAGCTCGGAAGGATAGCCCTATCCAGCTCTTATTCCCTTGAAAATTCCGATGTCGGGATATGGGTATCTTACCACTACGGATTCAGCGCCGATATGGGTGGAGGGGAGTATCCGAGAAAGCAGAGACATAGACCGGCTCAGGAGATCTATCGTGTAGGTCCGGGTGAGAGCTTCAAGAGGATAAGCGATGCCGTAGCTCAGTGGAATGAGGATAAAAGCAAGGACGGGAAAAAGCGTGATGCCATAATAGAAGTTGAGGATAGCGGTGCTTATGTGGAGAAGATCAGGATCGCTCTGGAGGCAGACGACCGCCTGGAGCTGAGAAGTGCCAATGGCAAGAGGCCGGTCATCCGGCTATTGAACTGGGAGACGAACCGGTCGGATTCTCTGAAGATAGCTGGCACCTGCGGTGAGGGAAGACCTGGCAGCATAACCATGGACGGCCTGGTTATAACAGGGAGGGGTATAAAAGTCACAGGAGAGCTATCAGAGGTCAGGATTCGGCATTGCACATTGGCAAGCTTGAGGCTGATCAACACCACTGCCCGCCTGACTATTGAAAGCAGTGTCCTGGGAGCCATAATTATTAACCAGGATGAGGTGCGCACAGACCCGCTTTCCGTCAGCATCAAAGACAGCATACTGGATGCATCAGATCCGGATAAGATGGCACTTGATGCTTCGGGATGTCCAGTAGCATTCGCCAGGCTGACGGTCTTGCGCAGCACCATCTATGGCGAGACCCAGGTCCAGTCCATAGATCTGGCTGAAAATTCGATATTCTACGGCAAAGTCATTGTGTGTCGCCGCCAGGAAGGATGCATGCGCTTCTGCTACATCAGCCCTGGATCCAGGACCCCTCGCCGCTATCACTGCCAGCCTGACCTGGCGGAGAAGGCCGCAGAAGAAGAGATACGCAGTGTTGCCAAAGAGCCCGATTCTATCCTGTCGATGCTCTCACAGGACGAGCTTAAGGAGAAGATAAAAGCGGCAAAAGAGACCGAGGCAGGCCGGGTTATGCCCCAGTTCAACAGCATCGATTTTGGCAATCATAGCTACTTCCAGCTGGCCGATTTCTGTGCCGGGGAGATAAAAAGAGGTGCAGATGATCAGTCGGAGATGGGGGTCTTCCACGACCTCTATCAGCCTCAGAGAGAGGCAAACCTGCGCAGTCGTCTGGAGGAGTACACACCGGCTGGCACAGACGTGGGCATCATATTTGTGAACTTTTTGGAGGAGAAACATGAAAGGCGAGTCTAGAGGAGATTTTTCACGCGACACCTTCGATCCGGGCAAGCACTTCTTGCGGGTGCTGATGCAGCAGGGCAGGGTGAGCCTGGATGCAGATTGGAACGAGCAGACGGATATATTGCTCCACTATTTGCAGACCCTTGCCAGGGATCTGATAGGGCCGTTTGCAGG
>JBFYLF010000037.1:0-9492 GCA_041305505.1 Methanothrix sp.
GGATCTATGTCTACGCGAATAAAGCAATGCAGCAGTTCATGGTCTTCGGGCTGATGAACTACGCCGTCTTCGAGATGCTCCTATTCATCCTGGTACTGCTGGTAGGACTTATCTATGCTATCAAGAAGGAGGCTTTGCGTTGGGTATAAGCGATGTCATACCCGTGCCCGTAGCAATCGACGAGGAGATTGAGAATTGGACCATATTCGGCCAGCCAGTGGCCGAGGTCTGGTTTACAACTACGGAGAAGATCCATCAGATAATCCAGATGGGACCGATAAAGAATATATTTAACTGGGGCCGAAAGAATTCGGTATACTTTTTGATGCAGCCCATGGGGTGCTGTGGTGTGGAGATGTTCGTCTTCGGAGCTGCGCCCTATGACAGCGACAGGTTCGGATGCATCCCGCGAAACACGCCTCGCCAGACAGATGTCATGATCATCTCTGGATATCTGACCAGAAAGTATCTACCTGTATTCAAGAACCTCTGGGAGCAGATGCCTGAGCCAAAGTGGTGCATAGCCATAGGCGAGTGTGCCATATCCGGCGGACCTTTCTATGATTCCTATAACATCATCCAGAATACGGGCGACTATTTCCCCATCGATGTATTCATACCGGGCTGTCCGCCCAGGCCCGAGCAGTTCCTAGAGGGGCTCATCAATCTCCAGGAAAAGATCAAGCAGCGCAAGGACAGGCGGGACTATTAAAGGAGGGATCTTTTCTTGACAACAGCAAGCGAGGTCTTAAGCTCCATCCAGTCCGCATTTCCTGGAGTCGTTCTTGACTCCAGGGTTGAATCGGACCGGAGGCTTTGGGCCACCATTGATTCCAAGAAGATCTTGGATGTCTGCAAACACCTGACTAATAAGCTGAATTTTGACCATTACTCCGGCAGCGCAGGCGTGGATTGGATCGCCCGAAATGAGATGGAGGTTGTGGAGATCATGGCAAGCCACGGAGATCATCCGGTCGTGGCCATGCTAAAGGTCAAGACTCCCCGAGACAATCCATCCGTTCCATCCCTGGCCAATCTCTACTGGAATGCCAACTGGTATGAGCGAGAGATCTGGGAGATGCTTGGCATCAAATTCGAGGGTCACCCGGAGCTTTATCCATTGCTCCTTTCCGATCCTCTGGTAGGCGTCTGGCCCTGGAGAAAGGACTTCAAAGGCTATCCCGACCTGACCACAGGAGAGAGGGCAGTTGAGATCACAACTTCGGATGGTTATACGGAGTACAGATTCCCGCCTACTCCTGCCGAGATCGAGGCGGGAACTGTTCCAAAAGAGCGTCCACAGTATCCTTCCTTCCGTGAGAGAGAGGAGCGAGAGATCAAATCTGACACCGAGATGATCATGCACCTGGGACCGCAACATGCCATGGTTCCCGGTCCGTTCCTGCTGGATATCCTGGTTGAAGGAGAGCGGGTTAAGAAGGCCTTTCTCGACGTGGGTTACATTCACAAGGGCATTGAGAAGATCATGGAGAACAGGACCTGGCTGCAGGGCCTGGTCTATACTGATAGAATGTGCTATGTGGCCTCCCTTTCGAATAACGAATGCTATTGTGGTGCGGTGGAGAAGATACTGGGATTGGAGGTTCCTGAAAGGGCGCAGTATATCCGGGTTATTATCGAGGAGCTATCCAGGATACAGAGCCATCTCATAGGAACAGGCGAGTTCTTGACTCTCGTCGCAGGCGTGGGATATGCACCCTGGCAGTATATGATCATGGACAGAGAGCGCATAATCTCTCTGATTGAAAGCGTAACCGGTGCCAGGCTCACTCACACCTTCGTGCGATTTGGGGGAGTTAGAAACGATCTTCCAGATGACTTTGCAGAGCAGTGCAAGAAGACCCTGCCCTACATGAAGTCCAGGATAAATGAGTTCATCGAACTATTTGCCCAAGATCCCATTTATGAAAAGAGGATGGTCAATGTGGGCACTTTATCCGGAGAGGATGCCAAAAGAGTGGGCATTGCCGGTCCGGCTCTCAGGGCATCAGGCGTTGCCTACGACATGAGAACGGAGGACCCCATTCTGCTCTATCCAGATCTGGATTTCAAGGTTATCACCGGAACCAAGGGCGACTGCGCCGATAGGATCGACTGCAGGCTGAGGGAGATTCTGGAAAGCATCCATATCATAGAGCAGTGCCTGGATAGGATTCCATCCGGGCCCATAAAGCCTGAAGCCAAGATTCCCAAGAAGATCCCGGCGGGAGAGGCCTACTACAGAGTGGAGGACCCCAGGGGCGAGATGGGCATGTATGTGATCAGCGATGGCGGCGACAAGCCCTATCGGGTGAAGGTACGAGGTCCCTTCTATGCCACATTGCAGACGCTGCCCCCGCTTCTGGAAGGTGTTTATATTGCTGATGTGGTAGCTATTGCCGGAAGCATGGACGGCTGCCCATCCGAGGCGGATAGGTAGGAGGGAGAGGATTTGAATAGTATAATTGAGATCATCACCCAATTCGCAAAAAGCGAACCGGCGATATTCGCGTTGATCATAGGTATCATCGGCGCTGCCGCAATCTCCGCCGTGGTCAATGTCGGTGCTATGCTGGTGATCTGGGGCGAAAGAAAGGTGCTCAGCGACTTCTGCAACCGATTTGGTCCCAACCGCGTCGGTGGAAGGTGGGGCATACTGCAGCTGGGTGCCGATGCCATCAAGCTCTTCACCAAAGAGGACGTAATACCCGGCGATGCCGATAAAGGAGTCTATGTCTGGGCTCCGATAGTGGCCTCCGTAGCCACAATGCTTGTGGCTGCAGCGGTTCCCTTCGGGGCTCTTTACATCAATGGCCAGAATGTGCCGCTGGTTGTGGCCAATATGGATATAAGTGCCTTTTATGTCGAGGCAGCACTCAGCATTATGGCCATAGCAGTGTTCATGGCAGGATACAGCTCCAACAACAAATACTCAATCCTGGGTGCTTTCAGGGGCATTGCAAGGATGATCGCATACGAGGTTCCTATGGGTGTATGCGTCATATCCGTAGCTGTAATGGCCCACAGCCTAAACCTGGTTGAGATCGTAGAGAGCCAGACTGTTTGGTACGCCTTTGCACAGCCTCTCGGATTTGTCATCTTTGTCATAGCCTTGATCACAGATCTCGGAAGAATTCCCTTTGATCAGAGCGAAGCTGAAGAGGAGATCATTTCCGGCTATAACACGGAATACAGCGGAATTCGCTGGGGTCTGCTCTATTTCCAGGAGTACAACAATGCCCTTCTGGGTTCCATTCTGCTCTCCCTGCTATTCCTGGGCGGCTGGCATGGACCTATCATACCCATACCCTTGCTGGACATCTTATCCCCGATGATATGGCTCTTCATGAAGGTGGTAATTGTACTCTGGTTCTTCATATGGGTCAGAAGCTCGCTCTTCCGTCTGCGGATAGATCAGGTAACTGATTTGGGATGGAAGTGGATGCTGCCGCTTTCCCTGTTGAATCTGGGGTGGGCAGTTATTATCGGATCCTACTTTGCATGAGGTGGCATTGAGATGAAGATAAAATTGTTAAAGAACTTCAGCTGGCCTCTGAAGATCGCCACGCAGGAGATCGAGATCACAAGGCTCTATCCTGAGGTGATGATGGAGCTTCCTGCAGCTGAGAGAGGCATTCATGAGCTGGATGCCACCACATGCATCGGATGTGGCACCTGCGCCAGGGTCTGCCCCAACAGCTGCATTGAGATGGTCAATTTCAAGTTCGGCAGTCCCCTCAAGAACAAGAAGATGCAGTTTCCCCAAATTGACTTTGGAAGATGCATGTTCTGCGGCCTGTGCGTGGACGAGTGCCCGGTGGAATGCCTGAAGATGGGAAAGAAGGTCACCATGGCCGGATGGACCAGAAAGGACATAGTAAAGGGTCCTGATTTCCTTGCAACTAAGAGGTTCACAGCCAAAGAGGTTGCCGACATGGAGGCCGAGGCCAAGAGAATTGCAGCCGAGAAGGCTGCGGCCAAGAAGGCGGCTGCTAAAGAGGGCGCCGGAAAAGAGGGTGCAGCAGCAAAGAAGCCTGCCAAGGAAGCTGCTTCTGCCGGGAAGGAGAGCGGTGCCGAGGCCAAGCCCAAGGAAGGAGGTGCTGCCTGATGTCTGAAAAGTCGGAAAAGAATGTTATTAGGACCATCTTCGAGCTGCTGGTTCTGCTTGCAGCTCTGGGTGTGATCTTCGGCGGCCTGGCAGTGATAGTTCTTCTCTCGCCCTGGTCGAAGACGGTGCTCGACAGCCTGCTGGCCTATGACATACGCTTTGCCATTGAGCTGATGGCCTTCCTGGTCATAGCTGCAATCATATTGTTGCTCTCAGCATTGGTTGTGTACGCCAGGAATATAGTTCACAGTGCCCTTTACCTGCTTGGAGCATTTGGCGGCGTGGCTGCTCTGTATATAATGCTAAACGCCCCCTTTGTGGGCGTGGCACAGATTCTGGTTTACATCGGAGCAGTAGGAGTTCTGATACTCTTCGCTGTGATGCTCACGAAGAAGACGATTGTGGAGGAGTCCCATGGTGAAATTTAAGATAATCATCATTACCCTGGCATTCCTGGCTGCACTCTTCGCCTCTCTCTCGTTATCAGATTGGGGAGAGAGCCAAAAGCAGTCATACAGCTTCGAGCCCCGTGAAGGCTTGAGGATGCCAGAGAGCGGCATTGGAGACGTGGGATTAGAGATCTTCACATCTTACGTTTTTGCCTTCGAGATATTGGCCCTGGTCTTGACGGCGGCCTTGGTCGGTGCGGTTTATGTCGCACGAAAGGAGGCTGCCTGAGGAGGGCGACAAAATATGACAAGGAGGGAGATTTACCGATGATACCGCTGGAGCTTTACATATTACTGGCTTCTGCGATGTTCACCATCGGCTTGTACGGTCTTGCTACTCAGAAGAACGGTGTCAAGCTGATGATGTGCATAGAGCTCTTGCTCAATAGTGCCAATATCAATCTCGTCGCCTTCTCAGCATATCAGCCCAATGTGAACGGCCAGGTCTTTGCCCTGTTCTCCATTGCGCTGGCTGCGGCTGAAGCAGGCGTCGGATTCGCCATATTGATTGCACTGTATAGGCTGTATGGAACCATAGACCTGGACAATATCCGGGCCATGAGGTGGTAAGGAATGTATGCCGATTATGCATATCTGATCGTAGCGCTTCCTGTACTGGCCTTCTTGCTATGCCTGTTCTTAGGCTGGAATTTGCCCAGAGGAGGAGGCTTCATAACCGTCCTGGCAACCTTTGGCGCGTTTATAGTCTCTCTAGGGATATTCTCCGAAACCTATCCCAGTGAGATCGTGCATCAATCTATCCCATGGTTTGCCAACTTCAATGTGGGCATACTGATTGATCCTCTGGCGCTGGTCATGCTGCTCATGGTCTCTTTTGTGGTCACGTTGATTCACATCTACGGCAATGGCTACATGAATGGCGATCCGGGCGCAGCCAGATACTTCGCCGAGGCAGCCCTGTTCTCAGCCTCAATGTTAGGCCTGGTCTATGCCGATAATCTTCTCCAGCTCTTCATATTCTGGGAGCTGGTGGGGCTGTGCTCGTACCTGTTGATCGGATTTTGGTACAGAAAGCCTTCTGCGGCTGCTGCTGCTAAAAAGGCATTCCTGACAACGCGCGTAGGCGATGTTTTATTCCTGGCCGGAATAATTCTGCTCTATAACAATCTGGCCAATCTGGATATTGCCCTCAAGCCGGGTGAGTACCTCTTGCAGTTCCCTGTGATCTATGCCAACCTGGCTTCAATCCCCGGGGATCAGCTCACTCTTATTGCCCTGGCACTTCTGGGCGGCGCAGTAGGCAAGTCGGGTCAGTTCCCCCTGCATGTCTGGCTTCCTGATGCTATGGAGGGTCCCACAACAGTCTCAGCAATGATTCATGCTGCGACAATGGTCACAGCCGGTGTCTACCTGGTGGCAAGGATGTTCCCGCTCTTCTACGCTGCACCCCACGGCCTCACGGCTGTGGCGGCAGTGGGCGCATTCACAGCGCTGTTTGCGGCTACAATGGGACTCACTGCCTTCGACATAAAGAGGGTTTTAGCTTTCTCCACAGTATCACAGCTTGGCTTTATGATGGCCGGCCTGGGTGTTGGCGCAGCGGTTGGAGCCGCGGCTGTGGGTGTGTCCATGTTCCATCTCATAGGCCACTCCTTCTTCAAGGCGCTTCTCTTCCTTTGCGCCGGTTCGGTCATTCACGCCGTAAACACAAACGACCTGCGGGAAATGGGTGGCGTTGGCAAGTACATGAAGTGGACAATGTATACCATGCTGATAGGATCATTGTCATTGGCTGGATTCCCTTACTTCACGGGATACTTCTCCAAGGACGAGATCATATTGAAGGCTTATGAGTATGGTACGTTGATCAACTTCCTGCCCTATGTATTTCTGGTAGTTGCCGCGGTCTTGACGGCCATCTATACATTCAGAATGTGGTTCTCAGTCTTTACCGGCAAGGAGCGATCAAACTACGGAAAGCACGAGTCCCCCTGGGTTATGCTCGGGCCACTGGTCATACTGGCGGTGTTTGCCTTTGGATTCGGGTTGGCGGCTCAAGGTGATTTCTACGATTATCTCGACTCCAACTTCGAGCATTACGAGGTGGACTTTGCTGAGCTCGGCATAATCGGAGGCCATGTGCTGGAAGGAGAGCACGGGGCTATAGCTGAGGCAGAGGAACATGCGGCCGCCGAAGAAGAAGAGCACGCTGGAGAAGAAGGGCATCATGTGCCCTGGTACATACATAATCTGCCTATATTGATTGCAGTAGGCGGCATTTTAACCGCCGGGCTCTTCTACTGGGACAAAATCAAGCGGTTCGACCCCAGCCAGGTTACCGGAGATAAAGACCCCCTCAGGCAGACGCTGCTCAAGGGATATTATCAGCATGAGATCCTGACAGGATGGTTTGCCGAGACCCTTGTCTACGGATCAGCCCTGATCTGCAATATGATTGACATCAAGCTTGTAGACGGATGGCTAAACTGGCTGTCGACCTGGGTCATGGGATTCGCACAGCATGTCAGAAAGGTTCAGACGGGCATAGTGCAGAACTATGTCATGGCTCTGGTGCTGGGAGTTGTGGTGCTGGTGGTTGTAATTGCTCTGGCTAAGGAGGTGGGCCTGGTATGATAGAAAACGCAATCTCGCTGATGATAGCCATTCCCCTTCTGGGAGCAGTGGTATCCTTCTTTGCGGGAACCAAGGCCAAATTCGTGGCTCTAATAGCCTCGCTTATACCATTAGCCCTATCCCTGCAAATGTATATGGAGTTCGACAAAACCTCCAAATTAATGCAGTTTGTTGAAAGCTATGACTGGGTTCCTTCCCTTGGCGTTAAATATACACTCGGCGTCGACGGCATAGGCTTCCCGTTAGTCTTGCTTTCAACCATAGTATCGGTACTGGTAATAATATACTCCTGGGGAGAGACAAAGAAGCCCAACCAGTACTTCGCCTTGCTTCTGCTCAATGAGGTCGGGGTGCTGGGTGTCTTTACAGCTCTGGACTTCTTCCTCTTCTACATCTTCTGGGAGGTAGTGCTCATACCCATGTTCTTCCTGATAGGATCATGGGGCGGACCGAGAAAGGATTACGCTGCTATCAAGTTCTTCATCTACACCCACGTGGCTAGCCTGGTAATGCTGCTGGCAATATTTGCCCTGTATTTCACCTACCAGACTCCGGAGGGGACACGAACCTTTGATATGCTGACCTTGCTGGCAGCAACAGCAGACAAGACCATATTCCCAACCGGCCTGCTAAATATCATCTTCGCAGGGCTGCTGCTGGGGTTCCTGGTTAAGATGCCTGCTTTCCCCTTCCATACCTGGCTGCCTGATGCCCACGTTGAGGCACCTACAGCCGGTTCGGTCGTGCTGGCAGCTCTGCTGCTTAAGATGGGCGGATACGGACTCTTCCGGATAATCATGCCAATGCTCCCAAGCGTTGACAAGATATTCGTGACCGTCATCGCCATAATCGCAGTGATCTCCATCGTCTATGGAGCCTTCATGGCGCTGGCGCAAAAAGATATCAAGAAGCTGGTGGCCTACTCTTCAGTAAGCCACATGGGATTTGTGACTCTCGGAGCCGTTGCGTTCACATGGATGTCAGTCACTGGCGCCATGTTCCAGCAGTTCTCCCACGGCATCATCACCTGCGTCCTGTTCATGTCTGCAGGAACCATCCAGCACGTGGTGGGGACCAGGGTCATAGCCGATCTGGGTGGCCTGGCCGATCGCATGCCCAAGTTTGCGGTGATCATGATGGCCGGGTTCATGGCCTCTTTAGGCCTGCCGGGCATGAGCGGATTCGTGGCTGAGTTCATGGTCCTGACCGGATCTTATCCCAGCCTGCCCACTTACACCATGATCGTGGTCTTCCTGAGCATAGCCACAACTGCAGCCTATCATCTCTGGGCCATGCAAAAGGCCATGTTCGGACCGATATTAAAGAAGTATATGGATGTCCATGATCCGCATTCGTATGAGTTGTTCTCCATGGCCATGATCATAGTTCTCTCTCTGATCTTCGGCCTGCAACCGGGCTTGATCACGGATATGATGGGCACAGCAGCAACGCAGCTCATGGAGCCGGTTATGACTCTAGCCCAGATGGGGGTGATCTGAAGTGGACTTCACACATTACGCACCCCTCTGGGGAGAAGCGCTTCTAACCATCCTGGCAGTATTGATCATACTGCTGGGGTCCTTGATGAAGAACAGCGGCAAGCTCATGGGATATTTGAGCGCAGCCGGCATCGTGGCAGCTTTAGCCCTGGTGGCCAGCAATTTGACCCTCAAGCCGGTCCTGTTCTTCTTTGATACCATCTCCGTAGACGCCCTTTCACAGTTCTTCAAGGCAGTCTTCCTGGTGGTGTCGCTGCTGGTAGTGATAGCCTCACTGTCCAAGTACACAGGCAAGGGAGCCGACGAGTATTATGCTCTGGTGCTTCTGGCAACAGTAGGCATGATGGTCGTCTCCAGCTCGATTGACATAGTCACCCTATTCGTGGGATTTGAGCTGGCAAGCCTGTCCACTTATGCCCTGGCGGCCTTTGATAAGACCAAGAAGAACCTGGAAGCGGCCATGAAGTACTTCATCTTCGGCTCGGTCGCCTCCGCTTTCATGCTCTTCGGCTTCTCGCTGCTCTACGGCATGACCGGATCGACCAGGCTAGCAGATATCGCTGCGGCTTCTATTGGCGACTTCGGCCCGGCCACGCTGGTGGCCCTGATCTTTGTGATCGTCGGATTCGCCTTCAAGATGGCTCTGGTCCCCTTCCATATGTGGGCTCCGGATACCTATGAGGGCGCACCTGCTCTGGTCAGCGCTCTGCTGGCAGCGGGCTCAAAGAAGATGGGCTTCGCTGCCGCCTTCCGAGTGATCATCATCGCCCTGGTGGCTCTGCGAACGGACTGGTACATGGCCTTCGCCATACTGGCGGCTGTGACCATGACGCTTGGAAAC
>JBFYLF010000038.1:0-12994 GCA_041305505.1 Methanothrix sp.
ACCGTAAGCGATGAGAACAGCCTTATTCTGATCCATGGTCCCCATGCCGATCTCCACAAGCGGAGCGTCAGCCGCGCCGCGGGGCATGTCGTAGGCCACCGTCTGCAGCATGTCGCAGACCTCCTTGCCGAGGGAATCGATCATGCCACCATGCAAAGCCTTGGACTCGAAATCCGCGTAGAAACCCTCCTGGCCGGTGTGAGTGGCTGCCAGAAGCTGTACGATCTCTTCCTCGCAGTACCCCAGTGCCTCGCCGAAGTCCTTGAGGGTCTTGGGCTTTTTGCCCAGGATGGTGCGATAAAGGGGAGCGTCAACCAGGATCTCGTCGCCCATATCGAACGCCATGTCTCCGAACTTGTCAAGACACCAGTGGTAAAGGTGCCTGCCATGAGCGGTATGGGCACAGGTTCCCATCAAAACCGCAATCAAAACGATCTTGCCGCAGGCGGCTGCCATGCCAATGCCGCAGGCACCCTTCTTATCTCCGGTCAGATCGCAGGGTCCATAGGTACAGAGGGTACATGTATCATCCGCGGGGGAGTACATGACCTTGTACCGGTACATGACCTTGTACCGGTTGCATAGCTTGAAGTCCCAATCACGGAGCGTAGCCACACCTGGCTTGGGGAATGGACCCATCTCCTGGTCCCATTCATCCGCTTCCTTAACGACAGCTCCGATGTTGATCTGGACGTTCTTCATGTCCTCAACCGAAAAGCTGCCCTCTTTTGTTGCCATCGGAATCTTAGCCTCCTCTTCCTTTGATATACGGCGCTTGGGTTCGCATAGAGTAGATAAAACACTTTCGGATAGCCGTTAATATAAATAAATCAGAATTTTTAAGTATTTCATAGTTGTAGTTTTATGTATTGATTGAAATGACGATAGGATGGCTTCGCATCACGATCGTTAATGGAGGTTTTTCCTGTCCACAAGATTGAAATGCCATCACATAAGAAGGCAGGCGGAAGTCATGATAAACCGGATACGGAAGAGCTTTGCACGGGCAGAGGAGTGCAAGCACGGGGGCAAGGTGCAGGAGGCGGCAGCAATCTTGGGGAAAGAGCCCCTGGACTTCTCAGCAAATATCAATCCACTGGGCTCACCTCCACTGGGAAAGCTGATTTGCAAAGAGATAGAGAACATCGCCCACTATCCGGACAATAGCTATCGGGGACTATGTCGCGCCGCTGCAAAATTCGTGGATGTGGATGAGGAGTGCATTGTGCCTGGAAACGGCTCCTCAGAGCTGATCCGGCTCATGGCCGAGGCCTGCCTGGAGGAGGGAAAGCTGGCCCTGGTGCCCACGCCATCCTTCGGCGAGTACACCAACCAGTCTCTGCTGGCCGGGGCAGATGTGTTGAAGATAGAGATCGGAGAGGACGGGCTGCCGGTCCTGAGCGACAGCCTGCTGGAGAGAGCAGACCTTCTCTTCCTCTGCAATCCCAACAATCCCACAGGAAGGCTTCTCTCTGCCGATCAGGTCGTGGATCTTGCCGATAGGTGCGAGAGGACGGAGACATTTCTCCTGGTGGACGAAGCCTTCATCGAGCTATCCAGTCCGGAAGAGAGCGTGGCTGCCTATGCACCGAAGAGAGAGTACCTGTTCGTTATGAGGTCTCTGACCAAGTCCTTTGGCGTTCCGGGACTGCGGCTCGGCTTTGGGGTGACAAATCCCGAATTTGCCAGGATCCTGAACCTGGCGAGGATTCCCTGGTCCATAGGCTCCATCGCAGCAGCTGCTGGAGAATATCTCCTGGGCTGCGAAGAGCACCTGGAGCGCTCACGTGTGGCGATCAAGACCGAGATAGCCTGGCTTGAGGATGCCCTGCGGGCCCTGGGGCTTTTGCCCCTGCCAAGCATGGTCAACTTCATTCTTGTTAATATCGAACCAAGCGGCCTTGCGTCCGATGTCCTGGCAAAGAGAACCATGATGGAAGGTGTTCTGGTTCGGGACTGCCAGTCATTTGATCTTGGCAAAGGATTCATTCGCGTTGCCGTCCGGAGCAGAGAAGAGAACCAGCTATTGATTGATGCTCTAAAGAAGGCAACCTCATGCAAAGGCTGAACTGCGAGAAGTTCCCATGCCACAGCTTGGACCAGGATTGCTCCCTATGCTTCTGTCCCTTCTACCCTTGCGAAGATGAGAGAACGGGTGGAAGGATGGAGGATGGTGTCTGGTCATGCAGATCATGCCTCATCATCCATAAGCCTGATGTGGCTGGAATGGTCATGGACGCCCTGATGGGGGGCGAGGCCCTGGAAGCTGTCTGGAAGAGACTGGAGGAGAAGCTGTGATCATTGAAGCCCTGGCAATCTTTCTGCTGGCCGCTGCCTATGACATTCTCCTCGGCGAGCCGCCTGCGAAGGTTCATCCAGTGGTCTGGATTGGAAAGACAATAGCATTTCTTAGGGCAAAGGTTCCAGCTACAAAAGCAGGGGGCATTGCCCTGGCTTTGATGGTTATTGCTGCGACTGTTCTGGCCGGACATCTGATGGTCATGGCGGCAGGCGTTGTTCCCATCCTGCCGCTGCTTGTCTCGGCCTTTCTGCTCAAGTCCACATTCGCGATTCGGTGTCTCTTGCAGGTCTCAAGAGACATAGGAAGCATGATCGAGCAGGACTTCGATGAAGCCAGGAAGATGCTGCCAGCCCTTGTGGGCCGCGATACAGCCTCGCTCTCGAAGAGCCAGGCATGCTCGGCTGTGATCGAGTCGCTCTCTGAGAATTATGTGGACTCGATCCTCTCGCCCATATTCTACTATGCTCTCTTCTCGCCCTTCGGCCTGGGGCTGGAAGCTGCGCTCGCATTCAAGGCTGTGAGCACAATGGACTCGATGGTCGGATACAAAACCCGCGGCCTGAAGGAGATCGGCTTTGCCGGAGCGCGGCTCGACGATATTCTTAATTTCATCCCTGCCAGGCTCTCCATGATCCCAATCGCCCTTGCAGGGCCCACGCGCGCAAGAGCCGCAATTGAAGCCGCCTTCCGCTATCATGCCAGGACGCCAAGCCCGAACTCCGGCTGGCCAATGGCAGCCCTTGCCGGCGCTCTGAACATCCGCCTCGAGAAGCCAGGATACTATATTCTGCAGGATGATGGCAAAGAGCCTTTGACATCTGATGTGCTGCGGGCTCTGAGGCAGATGCAGGCGGCAATTGCCCTGACCCTTGCAGGGGGATTATTGATTCTGTTTACATCGGTCATGTAGATGTAATTCGAGCGTCCACCCAGTTCGCCGCTGTTCGCATAAGCCGCAGGCGCAAACCAGCTCTCTTTCTAGCCCAAAGGCCAACTGGATTCGTATGCCCAAAAAAGAGGTACTTGCGCCCAAAAAAGAGGTAATTGGCTGGCTTGCGCTAGCCAATTTGATTTTAACTTCTTCGTCCAGCCAGAACAAATGCGGCTGCGATGAGGCCCGTCAGAGCCAAGACCAGATGAAATCCGGGCTGAGCCTTCTCCGCTGCAGCTCCAGCTGACTGCGCCTGGCCTTTCTGCTCGCTTCCTTGGGCAGCTTCCTTCAACTCAGGATTGGCTATTCCAGTACCAGGCTCATGAATTCCCGGAGTTGATGCTGAAGCATTCGTCTCATTTGCGCTCTGCAAGCCCTGCCCTGTTCCTTGGGAGGCCTCCTTCAATTCAGGATCTGCAATTCCAGTGCCCGGTTCGTGTATTCCCTGAGGGCCTGACGCAAGCGAGATCGACACTGCCAGCATCAAGACCATTGCAGCTAGGATTATTTTCTTGAACATTGTTTTGCCTCAACGATTGTCTTCTCTGTTCCGTTTATGCATAGCATTATATAACTATTTGTTGATGGAGCTGGAGATCCGAATTGCCCGACAATTCAGCATAAAGTTTATCCGATTCAAGGGAAAAGTGTGTTCAAATGGAAACTATGGAAGATCTCCTGGAGAAGATTTGCGAGTTTGCCTCACACGAAATGACCAAAGAAGAGGCAAATAGGATATTTGGATGGAGTGCTTTCAGCATCAGCGTCAATAACAGAAAGAACGATGAGAGCTATATTTATATCACCTTCGAGAATGGGTATACGCTTTTTATCAGGTATTACCTAAGCCTGGATCCCACTGTGACCAAAGACACTTGCGAGTTCACCATAGGACTGCAAACAGATCTGCGCTCTCGCATAAAATACGATATACATTATGCAGGCTACATCCACGGCCAGGGATACATTCGGCTTCGTCTGGCTGAGAGCAAGAACAGAATGCAGCAGATGGTCATAGAGGAGTTTTATGTCCCAGCCTTGAAGAATGTCTACAAGCCCATCATCATCAACTTCAAGGGCTTTTTGAGCCGCGACTACTTCGGAGTTGAGGCAGACAATGCCAGGGGCGAGATATTCTATGCCCCAGTCAGATCCAATAGCGAGCACAAGGTCGTGGGGATCGGCGAGGTGTTGGGGCATCTGAGCGAGCTTGATCTCCTCTTAAAGGAGCCCCAGATCAGGCATGCCCTGGCGGAGATAGATCTGCAACTCAGCCTCCTCCCTTCAATGGTCTGGACTGACTTCTGAAAAAGCCCTCCGGCCCAAAATAGCCATCAACTCATTTTCCAATCAACTGCGGTGATCTGGCGGCAAGGTTCGCCATGACCCCGCGCGCCTCTTTTCCCTGGCGCTCTGCGCTTTCTACCCCAACACCCTGCAGGTCGGCCATCTCCTCATCCCAGACATGATCTCCCTGGGCCAAAGAGAGGCTCCGAAGATCGCCACAGATCGACCGGATATCGGCAAGGGCCCCAAGCGGGCGGAGGATTCCGAGGGCCTGATCGAGCCTGGCCTTCGCCTCAGGATAGTCCCGGACCTGCAGGGCAAGCCTGCCGAGGCCGGCCAAGGCTTTTGCCTCCTCATAAGGTCGGCCGAGCCTCCTGGCAGCGGCAAGAGCTTGATTGAAGCTCTCCTCAGCCAGAGAGGTGCGACCTCTCTTCATATGAAGATCTCCTTGAACCTGGAAGAGCAGAATATTGAGGGGCTGGCAGCCCGCTCTGGAGATGAGCGTCTCAGCCCTGCCGAGGTAGAACTCGGCCTCGATGAGCCTGCCCACCGTTGCCATGAGCTGAGATCTCAGGAGATAGGCCTCGCATAGCTCTGGAATTGCTTCCAGAGCTTCATGGCTACAAATGGCTTTATCAAAGCAGTCGTCAGCCTCACAAAATTGCCCCTGCAGGCCCAGTATGACACCCATCGTCAGGTCAACCTGTGCCATGCAAGGGACCGCTCCAAGCCCCTCAAATATCTCCATAGCCTCGGATAGCAGCTTTGACGCCTCTGCCAGGTCTCCCCGGTCCTTATGAACCAGCGCCATATTAAAGAGGATCTGGCCGCGGTTGTGGATCTCGCCAACATCCGAGAAGAGCTGCAGACTCTGACTGTAGAATGAGAGCGCGTCATCCCATCTGCCTCCGTCTGCATGGTACCCTGCGAGCAGGCTTTGCACTTCAGCCTGGCCAGATAGGTCTCCCATCTCCTTCAGCCTCTCAATCTGCCTGAGGCATTCATCGATATTCTCAGGAGAATCAATGCCATCCATATCGAGATGGTCAATATTTGCCTGCATCTCGACCGCGCTCTCTGCACTCCCCAGCAGCCTGTAAATCTCATGGGCGCGGGTGTATTGCTCTCTGGCAAGAGCCATCTCGCCCCTGCGCCTGTAGAGTTCGCCAAGGTTGCCGAGCACCCTGGCAGATCCTTCTTTATCTTCAATCCCCTCAAAGAGCGCCAGGCTCTCCTGGTAGCACTCAAGGGCCTTTGAGGCCTCGCCCTTCTTAAGGCATAGGCATGCCATGTTGCAGAGCACCGAGGCCCGGCTCCTCTCGTCGCCAGCCCTCGAAAACTCGTCCAAACAATTGGAATAGCTCTCCAGGGCTTTCGACCAGTCTCCTTTCCGGTAGAGAATATTGGCCAGGTTGTTCCAGGCGACAGCCCTGGAATAGAGGTCGCCAAGTCGCTCCAGCATGGACAGGCTCTCCACGTAGAGAGATGCTGCAAGATCCCACTCACCAAGATCTGCTTTGAGGTCACCCCAGGAGCAGAGAACTGCCGCGACGGTATCACTATCTCCAAAGGCGCGAAGCTTCTCCATTGTAGTGGCATAGATCCTATCAGCCTCATGCGACTGGCCAGCGCGAATTGAGACATCGACCAGGCCATACAGGGCAGCGGTTATGCCCGATGAGTCCCCCTCCTCTATCTCTATGGCGAGGCTCTTTTGGAAGTGACGGAGGGACCCTTGCAGATCCCCCAGATCAGCCTTGAGGCCTGCCAGCCCCAGAAGAGTCCTCCCTTCGCCCTTTCGCTCCCGAGAATCTCTGAATATCTGCAAGCTCTCATTGTAGATCGCCTCCGACCTCTCCAGATCCCCCTCCTGATGATAGCATGCTGCCAGGTTTGCCAGAGTCGAGGCCAGTCCCACACGATCCCCGGACGAGCGCTTGGCATCAAGGCTCAGGTTGTAGCAGAGTATCGCCTTGCGAGCATCTCCCCTATCTCTGTAAAGATTGCCGAGGTTGTTTTCGGCCAGAGAGAATCCCGCCTGATCTCCGATTTCTTCATAGGCCCTGGCCGCCTCCTCGAAATGCTCCTGGGCAGCATCCCAATCCCCTCGCATCTGGGCTGTGACACCGAGAGATAGCTTTACCCCTGCAAAGCCAGCCGGGTCTGCTTCGCCACTGGCCAGAAGGCTCTTTTGAAGGTGATCCTCGGCAGCGAAGAGGTCTCCCCTGCTCTGGTAGATGAGTCCTAAATTAGCCAAAACCTTGGCAGATCCCTGCTCATCGCCGATATCACTGAAGATCTCCAGAGCACGATGATAGCATTTTTCGGCCTCCTCTATATCGCCCCGGAGGTGGTGAGAGCCTGCCAAGCTGGAGAGAGCCTGCGCTGCTTGAAGCCATCGACCCTGCTCCATGAATAGATCCGCAGCCCTCTGAAGAGACAGAGCGGCTGGACCGTACTGCCCCATCTCGACATGGAGCTGCCCAACCCGGCTGGATGCGTCTGCGACCTCGGCTGAGTTGTTCTGCTGCTCCCAAATCTCAAGGCAGCACACCGAGCACCTCATTGCATCATCGAGCCTGCCCAGATCCCTGTATATCTTTGCAAGCAGTGCGATGAGATCTGCTTCAGCCTCCACGTCGCCCTGGGTGCGAAAGAGCTCCGAAGCCCTTGATATGTGAACCGCCGCCCGAGATCCATCTCCAATGTCAAACAGACACTGCCCAAGCCTCCCACTCGATCGTGCTGCCAGGGCTAGATCGGAGCTGTCCAGTTCTGCTAGCCCCTTTTCGTATCGATCTGAAGCCTCAACCGCTCTGCCCTCTTCGAAGAAGAAGTCGGCCAGAAGGAGATGCATTCTTGCTGCACTGTCCTTCAGCCCGGCTTCCTCCAGGAGATGGCGGGCTCTTTCAAGGCAGCTCTGAACCCGTCGGCCTTCGCCCATGAGCCTGTAAACGGATGCAAGAGCCGCCAGAGATGATGCCATGCCCTCCCTATCCCTGCACCTCTCCCGCAGCGAGAGGCTCCTCTCATAGCAGCTTTGCGCCCCGGCAAGATCACCTAGCTCTGATGAGATCTCCCCTAAATAGTACTCAGCATGAGAGCGGCCTGCTAGATCGCCACCATCAATGAGGCCCAGGGCCTCTTTGTAGCAATGCATGGCGAGAGTGAGGTCACCACGAAGCCGTCTGGCCCGGCCAAGAGCTGTCAGTGCATTGCAGCGAAGAGAGGCGCCCTCCTTTCCGGGGATCATCGAGGTGAGTGCCTTCTCATAGAACTGACAGGCCCTATCCCAGTCCTCATCATCGCTGTAAAGGCTGCCTATAGAAAGCCATGCAGAAGACTCAGCCACTCCATCTCCATACTCGCGAGCCAGATCTGCGCTCTTCTCGAAGTAGTCCTCTGCTGCGCTTCTAAAGTAGAGGGCAGCAGCCACCCGTCCAAGATCAAACCACGCACAAGAGCTGCGAAAGGATGTGATGTGATCGGCGAGTTCTGCCAGCTTATTCTTCATCTGAGTCTCATCAGAGGAGAGCAGGGCGGAGATAAAAGAAGAGATGGGCCCTGGACCCTGAAGAGAGATGCCCTGCAGCCTGCTTGATTTGCATTCAGCCGTGCTGCAGAGGGCTTCGGCCAGAAGGCTTATTGAAGAGAGATGGCAATCGGTCATAACTGTGAACCCCTCGCGTGAACAGAAGCAATAAAAATAATATGTATTTGCTTCGAAAATAGCGAAATACAACTGAATAGGAAAGAAAAAGCAGATAAATTAAAACTATTAAATAGAAGACATCGATCCTCTTCTAACAAATAATCGATATTGAGCATCCTGCATACCCCCCACGGATACCAAATTATTCTGTGATAACCTATCTTCAGTATATTATAGTCCCGGCATATAAAATCTTCTCCTTCTTTCGATTTTTAAACGAATATATCTGTGTTAAATTAATAATTGATCTTTTCCCAATCGCCTCCCGAATCTCACCCAGCCTGAGATATGTCAAAGTTCAAGCCCTTCCATTCAGAGGCGGACGGATTTGACTGAAGGATGAAATCTGAATTCCAGGGTAAGAAATTCATATGATCATGACATGATCCTTTGTAGTCCGAGGATTTCATGCAGATTAAGTCGCCATGTGAGGAAATAGTATGGGATGTGCTTCCCAGCATCAGGGCCGCGACCGCAGAGGAGCTGATCAAGAGGGGAATATCCCAAAAGGAGGCATCGAGGATGCTTGGCATCACACCTCCTGCAGTATCCCAGTACATCTCCAAGAAGAGGGGGTACAATATTGAATTTCGCGAAGACATACGCCAGGCCATAGGCGTCCTGGCTGAGGACCTGATCGCCGAGAAGGTTGTGGGAACAGACCTCGTAAAGAGGATCTGCGCGATCTGCCGCATGATGCAGGAGGACGAATCAGCCTGCATCTCCACAAGATGCAAGGGCCTTTGAATATGCAGCCAGACAAGCTTGGCGAGCTGAAAGAGAGGATAAGAGAAAAGCAAAGCCTTCTCGTGGCATACTCTGGCGGTGTGGACAGCAGCCTTCTGGCTCATGTGGCCAATGACGTACTGGGCGGCAGTGCCCTGGCAGTTATGCTTGACAGCAGGATCATGCCCCGAAGGGAGATCGAAGGAGCAGTCGCACTGGCCAAGTCCCTGGGCCTGAACTACAGGGTCGCACAATTCCCGGTCATGGGAATGGAGGAGTTCCGGCAGAATCCGGCTCTGCGCTGCTATATTTGCAAGAAAAGCGGATTGGCAATTCTGAGGAGCATCGCTGACAGAGAAAACATAAGCTGCATCGCAGACGGCCTTAATGCCAGCGACCTTCAGGACTGGCGGCCCGGAATCGCTGCATCTGATGAGGAAGGAGTCTGGCATCCCTTCGTCGATGTGGGTATGACAAAGGAAGATATCAGAGATGCGGCGCGCTGGCTTGGACTTGCAGTCTGGAACAAGCCTGCTTCGGCCTGCCTCGCATCCAGAATACCATACGGTCAGGCCGTAACCCCCGAGATTCTTGCAATGGTTGAGGAGTCGGAGGATTATCTGAGTTGCCTTGGTTTCGGGCAGCTAAGGGTGAGGGCGGATGGCCTGTCCGCGAGAATTGAGCTTGAGAAGAAGGACATGGTCCGGGCCGTTTTTATGGCAGAGGAGATTGCTGCAAGGCTCAAGGCTGCTGGATTTGGTTATGTCTCTCTGGACCTGGAGGGATATCGCAGCGGAAGCTTAAGCGAGGTTTTATGGACATAGAGAGGATAAGAGAGGACTTTCCAATCCTTCGCGATCTCATCTACCTGGACAGCGCCTCAACCAGCCTGACCCCTGAGCCGGTCTTGCAGGCGGTCCTCGAATACTACCGCAGGTACAAGTCCAATGTGGGAAGAGGCGTCTACCGGACGGCTCAGATCGCAGAGAGAAGGTTTGACGATCTTCACCAGGAATGCCACCGAGTCGATTAACATCGTCTCCAGAGGGCTGAAATGGAAGAAGGGTGATAAAATCGTGACAACCCTTGTTGAGCACCACTCCAATCTCCTCCCCTGGATGAAGCAGAGAGAGGCCGGGGTGGAGATCGAGATCATAAAGCCCGATCGCGAGGGTCGGATCGATCTGGCTGACATGGAGAGAGCAGCGGAGAAGGGTGCAAGGCTGGTTTCCGTCAGCCATGTCTCAAATGCCCTGGGCGTGGCTCTTCCTGTAAAGGAGATAGGGAAGATCTGCAGGGAGCATGGCGCGGCTTTTCTGGTGGACGGGGCTCAGTCCGTGCCGCATATGCCCTTCGATGTAAAGGATATCGACTGCGACTTTCTCTGCTTTTCGGGACACAAGATGCTCGCCCCCATGGGCGCAGGTGTCCTCTGGATGAGGAGCGGTGAGGAGATTGAGCCTCTTCTGACAGGCGGGGGAATGGTCCAGGATGCAGACGAGGGCAGCTATGAGATCAAGAAGGGATATGAAGGATTTGAGGCAGGCACGCCAGACATATCGGCAGGCATCGGCCTGGGCTCTGCTCTAGACTACCTTCGAAATGTCGGAATGGATGAGGTCCGAAGCCACGAAGAGAGGCTCACAAACAGGCTCCTCGAAGGTCTGGAAGGGATCAATGGCGTGCATGTTTACGGGCCTGGGGCCGCAGGAGGCAAGGAAGAGCGGGGTGGTGTGGTATCCTTTGCTGTTGAAGGCTTTTTGCCTCACGAGGTGGCACTGATGCTCGACCAGGCTAGTGGAATCTGCGTTCGGTCCGGGCACCACTGCTGCATTCCCCTGATGAAGCATCTCGGCCTGAAATATGGGACAGTTCGAGCCTCCATTTATCTTTACAACACCGCAACCGAGATCGATAAGCTCCTTTCGACACTGGAGAAGATGGCGAGGATGGCCTAGTTTGAGAGGTCCAAAGCCAAGAGGGCGGCAAGCAGAGATATGATCAAGGAATATGGATGCACAAAGATCGATGGGATTAGCCGCAAGGACGAGATCTGCCCTGTGGTCGAGGAGGTGCCCCTATCCGTATTCATCAACGGAAGACACTTCGCCACCGCCATGATCAGCCCGGAGTTGACGAAGGAGTTCGTCACCGGCCACCTCTTCTCGGAGCGGATCATATCAGGAAAGCATGAGATAGAGTCACTGGAGATCGAGGGCAATGTGGCCAGGGCAATAATAGCCAATCCCCTCCGGGCGATAGTTCCCCGCAGGCCCATTGTGAGCGGCTGCGGGGGCATAGCCTCATTTCTCGACGAGTCAAAGCTTCCCGCCATCAACTCAGACTTCAGGATAGATATCGATCAGGCAAAGGCGGCCATGGCTGCCATATCCATCTCTGAGGTTCATATTGCCACAGGAGGAGTACACTCAGTGGGCCTCTTTGGAGACGACGAGCCCATAATAATCGAAGACATAGGAAGGCACAATGCCCTGGACAAGGCGATAGGATATGCTCTGATTCACAGGCAGGATTACTGTTTTTCCAGAAGCTATGTTGCCTGCACGGGACGGGTCTCCTCTGACATGGCCATGAAATGCTCAGTGGCCGGGATTCCAATAGTCGTGTCGCGCGGGGCCACAACAAGCCTGGCCATATCTATTGCCGAGAGGACGGGACTATGCATCATAGGATTTCTGAGGGGAAGGAAGCTGTCCGTTTACACCTGCAGGGAGAGGCTGGATTTTGATATGCAGCATCTGCCCTGAGAGTGCGGTCTTCTCAGCGCGCCAGAGCGGCCTGCACCTCTGCCGGGAGCACTTCATCAAGGATTTTGAGCAGCGTGTTGGGGCAACGGTCCACCAAGACGGCATGATCGAGGAGGGCGAGCGCATAGCCGTCGCCCTGAGCGGTGGAAAGGACAGCACAGCCCTTCTCTTCTGCCTGCATCGCATCCTCTCCGGGAGGGATGTGGAACTGGTGGCGGTCACAGTGGACGAGGGGATAGCAGGCTACAGGGACGATACCATCCAGGCAGCGAGGACCATAGCAGAGAGGCTTGGTGTCGAGCAGTATATCGTCTCATTCCAGCAGGAGTACGAAAAGAGTCTGGACGAGATGGTCGTGGGAAGGCATGTCGCCCCCTGCACATACTGCGGCGTCTTTAGAAAGCACGCACTCAACCGTGCCGCCAAGTCCCTGGGCGCAGATAAGATAGCCACAGGCCACAACCTCGATGACGAGGCGCAGACTGTCATGATGAACTACCTCAAGGGCGACATGGAGCGTTTGATGCGCCTGCGGCCCCGGCGAGCCCAGAGGGGGCTTGTGCCCCGGATCAAGCCCCTTCGCGCCGTAGCGGAGAAAGAGATAGCCCTCTACTGCATGCTCAATGATGTATTCTTCATCTCAAGAGAATGCCCCTATGCCAATTTATCCCTGCGTGCGGAGGTGCGGGATATGATGAACATCCTCGAGAGCCGGTTTCCCGGAACCAAGCTCTCAACTGTGCATGGCTTCGAGAGGCTGGCTGAGGTAGAGCAGGGCCGCTGGCCTCAGATGGACCTCGCTGCATGCAGGCAGTGCGGCGAGCCATGCGTCGGGGAGAGGTGCAAGGCATGCGAGTTGCTGGATGAGATCAGGAGAGAGGGCATTTTAGGAGAGTGATCTCTAAACATTCTTATGAGCCATTGAGATCTTGGCCAAGGCTTCATCTGCTTATATTGTTTAATGCTGCACCCTTGATATCCTTTGAGGATGAGGATCCTGGATTGAAATAGCCTGGATCGAAATAGATTTCAGAGAGCCGGAAACATGCTCAGGCCATCTTGGCCAGAGAGCCAAGCTGCATCTTCGCATCTCGGCATGCATCATTGCTTTTCGATATCAAATTGGCAATTCATATTATGCCGTCAGACAAAAACATATATTTATTTAAATCCATAGCTCAGCGAAAGCGAATAACAGCGTTCGATAAACGAACTCGATGAGAGTTATTTTCTATCTATTGCATACTAACTTTTTTTGAAAATTGTTT
>JBFYLF010000039.1:0-10386 GCA_041305505.1 Methanothrix sp.
CCTTCGCCGCGCACTATGTAGTCTATGAGGCCGGCGTCCGGACTCATTCCAATCTCCTCGGCGGCCAGGGTGGGATGGTACCCTCCAAAGACCGTCTCGGCCCCGGCGTCCTTGGCCATCTTCGCGAGGACCAGAGCCTCCTGATACTGAAAGCTCATGGCTGTCAGCCCAACCAGGTCGTAGCCCTTGACTGTCTCTTCGACATACCTCCGGTGGTCTTTGAGGGCGTGAATGTCAGCCACATGCACTGTGCATAGATCGTCTACGTGGGCTGCAAGCGATGCCAGCCCCAGATTGGGAATCCTGGCGATGCGATCGAAATCAAGTTGCACAATCGGGGATGATAATAATAGTACCTTCATATTGCAGCCCTTTTTGTTGACGGCTTTGGCTTCGAACTGGACAGGGATTCATCGTTCACATTCAACAACCTGAGTCCGGCATTCCAGTCGAACTTATTGGCCCGGCTGATGTAGGCGAAGACCTCCTTCACGCCGGCCCAGCCCCCGTAGCGATAGGCATTCGTCCAGACCCTTCCCGAGGTCCTGATAGGAGTGCTCCAGGGATAGACCTTCTTGAAAGACCAGTCCAGGATCCTGGGAAACTCCTCAGAAGGAATATTGGGATGATTCCAGACCATGTGCTTTCCATCATAATGATGATAATCGTGATCCCAGATTCCGAACTTCTCCTCGATCTCAGTCCACATTGGCGTCTGGGGCAGAGGCGTGATCACGCAGATCTGGGTGATATCAAGCTTCAGAGCGGCAAGATTGGCTATGTCCACCTTCAGAGACTCGCTCGTGTCCTCTTCAAAGCCTATCATGTAGTAGCCGACTGTGCCGAGGCCCCGAGCCTGGAGCATTCTGAGCGTCTCGAGAATATCCTCTGTCCCCTCCTTCTTCTTCATATCGTCCAGGCGCTCCTGGTGAAGATTCTCGATGCCGATAGCAGCTCCCCCGAATCCCGCCACCTTCCTGCCGTTCTTCTTCCTCATGTCGGCCCAGTCGTTGATCTTCTTTCGGAGGTAATCTGCCCTGGCCATGCATCCCCAGACCATCTGGTACTTGTCGAGCAGCTCCACAACCTCATCGGCATGCTTTCGATTGCATCCGAAGTTCTCATCCTCGATCAAGACCACATTGATGCCGCTTTGCTTGTAATAGGCCAGCACCCTTTCGATGCTTTCAAGGGAGATGATATTGGGCTTATTGCAGAAGACCGGGGTCTGGCAGAACTTGCAGCCCACAGGGCAGCCGCGCGTCGTGAACATCACACCGTAGATGTTCAGTTTAATGTTGAAGGGCGTATTGAGGTACTCGATCAGCGGAGGATGGATGATATCTTTGATCTGCCTTCCGAAGTACGGTGCCAGTTCCCTCTCCGAGTATCCTACGAAGATGCGGTCGAACTTGTCCTGAACAGCAGTCGTCAGTGCCCCGTAGTTTCCAGCCCAGACCTCGCCAGCTCCCGCGGCCCGCGCCGCCTCGACCATCTCGATCGCCTCATGTGTCTCGCTCAAATAAAAGGAGAGGCCTACGACATCCCAGCCCTCCTGGAGCTTCTTTTGATACTCTTCCCAGGTTGGAAACTCGAGTATCTCTAGCTCCGGAATGTTCTGCTTGAGAAACCGGAGGCCAAAGGATTGGACGCGCGGCCAGTAAAATCTGAACCAGGACCTTGTATTTGCCCCGATGTAATCATAGGGCTCAGAGCCCTTTTTATAAACGGTCGTGAACAGAACCCTGGGGGTCATAAAAGGATTCTCATCTGCCCATCAAAGATTAAGCTTGCGATTATTTGGCCTTCCCGATTATGCATATCCATCTGGAGGAGAATGACGGCTCTCTTTCTCTCGCTTCTGAACGAGGTCGCTCTCCCTTCTATCCATCTCTTTCTGAACAGCGCTGAAGACCTCTGAAGACCCCGGCATACCTTCCTGCAAACCATCCGCATGCGAAGATCCGAGCCGCCTCTTTGCTCTCTATGTCAGACTCATCAGCCAGCCGCCTGATCCACTCGGACGGGCTATTGGACTTCTGAGAACGCTGACCTAACGCTTCTGGCTATCTCGCCTGCACCTTTCTTTCGATCGACCTATGACCATGTAGAGGGTTGCGTTTGCCGGCCTCTCTTCGCTGCTCATAATAAACCTTCAATTAGCCTGGATTATACCGTTCTCTTGATGCTGCTCTCTTAGCTCTGAGGATTCACGGCAGCGGCCTAAAAGGTTCTCGTAAGACCGGCCTGCCAGATCTCCGACATCTATCCCCATCTCCCTGGCGATCAGAAGTACAACTGCATCCAGTTCAACCAGCTTCTTCAGCGAATCCTGCTTTTCATTGGCGAGGGATATGACCTCCTTCCTGCTCATTCCTGTATGTGAAGTTATCAGCCTTATGGCCTGATCCAGTATCCCCTCCTCAGAAGACGGCTTGAATCCGAGCGGAACCTCGACAGCTGCCGGATCGAAGAGGGCATTTACAATCTCTCCATCCATCTTGACCATTCCCTCGGCCTCTGCCTCCCTGAGCAGGGATCGCACCTTCTCCGGAGGGCCCCACTTGAGGTCCAGCGAGAGGGCGAAGATAAAATCTGTGATCTTCAAGCTGCCTTTTCCCCTCTTCTTGAAGGGCGTCGCAACCAGCATGGCTTTCTCAGAGTCCAATCAAACACCTCTCCAATCATCTCTTGCATAACAGATATAAACTAGCCCCTTTTTGGCGGCTTATACTCGGGGGAAAGAGAAGGTTATTTATTCCTTCGGGAGAGAATCTTGATCGGCAAACGTAGTGGGAAGCAATTGAAGATCAAGCCGGTTCATATCAAATCATGTGGTGTTCGATGAGGCTAATTTACCTGACAGTCATTCTGTTCCTTCTTTCTGCAGCCAGCTGTGCCCAGCTGGAGCCGGATAAGGACAGGTTCGATGTAATGCTCCATCCTGGCGACCTGGAGGAGAGGACAATGAAAGTGACAAACACTGGCGATGCCACCATCTATAAGATCTCCAAGACCCAGATGAGTGGAACCGCCCAGGGCTACATCTTCCTGGACATTCCAGAGGAGAAGCCTCTGCTCCCCCAGGATGAAGCGGAGATCAAGATCTACTTCGCACTGCCTCCAGAGACCCAGCCCGGAACTTATACAGGATTTTTATATTTATTGGATAGTGCTCCTCCATCCCTGCCGGTGAGGATCGATTTTGAGCTGACTGTTATAGCTCAGGAGAGCTATGGCATCAGCATGACGATAAATGACGCCAAGTCGGCAGAGCTCTCTGCAAACGCCGAGGACATAGCTCAGTTCGATCTGGAAGTCAAGAACCTTGGGGGTTTTAGAGACGTGGCCTCGATTGACTGCGGCCATCTTCCTGAAGGCTGGAGCGCGAAGCTCATCGACGGCGAGGAAACCGTAGAATTCCCCTACAACCTTTCATTAGACCCTTCTGCTACTCATTCCATGAAGCTTCAGATTCAGACATCAAGACCCGGTCGAAAGGATAACATGACCATCACAGCCACCTCCCTTGGCAACCGGTCGAAGAACTCCTCCGCATTGGCATCTGTCGAATTTGCCGTGGAGGTGCGCGGCTACAGCGTAGACATCCAGGTTCCTGAAAGCCTGGTGGCAAACAGGACTTACAAAGGCTCATTCAATATCATGCTCGATGTCAAGGAGAATGTGATGGTCGGGATAATATCGCCACCTGATCTCATGGTAATACCAATCGCCCAGATAATTGAGGTCGGCCCGAAAGAGCCGGGCGTGGCCAATTTCACGATGCTAGCCTCTGCGAGCGGCGAGTATCCACTCATATTCCGGCTTATAGACTCCCATGGAATTCCGATGCCTGAGGAGATAGCAACTGTACATGTCGTCCAGCCCGCCGGATTGGCAGTGCTGACTGGAGACAATTTCATCTACAGCACCATCGCCTCAGCCAGCAGCATGGGCAACGGAACTGCTGATTTTGATATCATCACAACGGCTCCGGACAGGGTCCTGGATTCGGATCTTGAGAGGCTCCAAGAGTACTCTGAGATAGTCATCCTGGGCAATGAATCAATCGTCTCGAATCTTGCTGAAAGCAGGCTGGAGGGCTCAAGCATCATCCGGATCGGCGGCGATAGCCTGTACGAGCAGTGCTTGATATACGCAGCGGAGATCTGGAGCAACGGAGTCTCCGAAGTTGTGCTCTCAAGCTCCAGCCCGGCAGACCTTTTCAGAGCTTATCAGCAGTCCCAGATCTCGGGCTCTCCACTGGTGATCTGCCAGGGCGGATCTACCGAGAAGGCTGCACAGGCCATTGAAGAGATGGCCGGACGAAATATCACACTCACAAAGGCTCTTTACATCGGTGAGATCGATGAAGAGTATCTAAAGCCGCTTGAGGACTCTGGAATAGAGACAGAAGAGGTGAGAGCTTGAAGCTGCAATATTTTATGCTACTTATAGCCGTCATGTCCTGGACTATGCAATGCTCTGCAGATGATGCACCCCGCGATAGAGGGGTTAAGGGCGATATCGAGGATGTGATACTTGTAGGAGCAGACGACTGGCATGCAGCACTGGCCGCAACTCCTCTTGCCATCTGGTCCGAGGATAATGAAACCATATCTCTACCCCTTTTGATCCTTCCAAGAGACGTCTCTGCAGGAGAGAGAAACGGCTGGGTGGAGGAGAGCGACCTTCAGAGGTATGGTGCCCCAGCAATACTAAGCACTTTCAAGAGCGCCAATATCAACGCCATAACCATCCACGCAACAGGCGAGCAGGTGAAAGATATGGTCGAGGCTGCTCACAAGGACGGCCTGAAGGCTTACGTCACAGCTACCCTTGAGATCCCAACCTCTTCAATGCCGCCTGGTGCAGGAGAGATAAGCGAGCTGCCTCGGGCGATGGCTGCCATGCTGGCGCAAGCAGGCCTTGATCAGCCGCAGCCAGACGACTCGATGATAGATGAGAGCCTGCTTCAGGTGGCCAATCCGGATATTGGGGGCAATGCAACGCTTTACTGCCCGGCAAACCAAGGAGCGAGGGAAAACCTATACAATTACATCGAGACTCTCATCGACGACTACAAGGCAGACGGCATTGTCCTCTACAACTTCGGATTCCAGGATGAGAACTACTGCTACTGCAATTTCTGCAAGGAGAAGTTCTACGAGGACACAGGAATTGACCTTGGCAAAGTCAATTCCAACAGCTACAACCAGGAGAGATGGACGGCGTGGAAGCAGGACCAGGTCATGCAGATCGTTAGATATGCCCGAAATATAACAAGAGACCTCGGGCCCGTCAAGCTCGGAGTGGCCCTGGACAACCCATTTGATAGAAGCCAGGGCTACAACTTCGCCTCGATTGCAGAGGTCGCGGACTATGTATCGATATCGCCTCTCTCAGCCCAGGATGTGGGCGCTGCCTGCCTTCTGAGCAACAGGCCGGTCTACGTCCGGCTGAGCGACGATTATCTTGCATATGTTCTTTCGACTCAGAATGTTGAGGGCGCCATAAGATACATCGAGGATCTGAACAGGTCCGGTGCTTTCGGCCTGGCATTTGAGTACGATGTGGTCCACACACCAGTCTGGTCTGAGCTACAGCCGCCATCACTGGCCGCCCGATGGCTCCTGGGCCAGATTCAGGGAGAGAGCCTGGCTATAGGAAATGTATCATGGGAATCAGATAACCGGCTCTGGGCCAATAACAGCTACGACCTGGCAGAAAAGATGAGCCGCCGCTGGGAGAGTTCCCCGGGAGCTGTGATTGCAGCCGAGAACTACAGTGCTGCCCTTGCGGCGACGCCAATTGCATCTTATCTCAACTGGCCGCTGCTCTATGTTGATGAAAAGCTGCCTCCTGAGACCGAGGCTGCGATCCTGCGGCTCGGCATCAAAGAGGCCATACTGGCAGGCCCAATCTCGCCGGAGGTTAAAGAGAACCTTAGTTTGATGAATATCACCTGGCAGGAAGCGGATTCGCGGCTGCTCGTCGAGGAGATGAGCAAGAGAGGCGAGAGCCCAGCGATGGTGGTCTACACAAACTCTCATGATCTCTCGCTGCTCAAGCCCGCTGCAAAGACCACAGTTAAGAGAAGCCTGGTTGAGGATCTGCTTATAAGAACCGAGATAAGCCCGTCCAGGGTTGCATCTGAGGAGCTTGGTGAGATCGTCAGGCTGAATATCACACTCAGCAACACTGGAGAAGAGGAGCTTCGAGGCGTGAGGCTTTTGGATATATTCCCTATGGGCCGACTGATCAAGTGGCCGAGGCCTGAGATGGGAATTGCCAATTTCACAGATCCTTATAGCGGTCAGATCTCGAACGCCAGGAACGCCTTCCAGAACGGCTCGATGCTCCGATGGAATATCAACAGGCTCGCGCCCGGAGAGTCCGCCAGCATGAATGTCGATGTTGAGCTGCTCTATCCAATGGACAGTGGATGGGAAGAGCGGCTTGACACAGGCGCCACAGCCGCTTATGAGGGATTCTCATATAATCATACGCTTAAGAACCTTGACGATCCGCCTGCGTTCAATCTGACATATCCGACATGGATCTACTCCGGAAGGACCAATATTTCATGGAGCCTTGAGGGGGATCCGGCCTACACAGCGATCAACATCTACAGCCCGGACAGGCGCACCGGCAGCCTCAGGATCACTGATGTCGAGCCAGGAAGGCTCTATGATGTAGAGGTTCAGATGCTCACCCCAGGAAACTGGATCTTCAATATCGAGGCGGGAGACGGTTATGTCCGGAAGACCAAGAACTACACAGTAGATGTTCGATCGAATATCCCTGCATTGAACATCACGGCATTCAGCCATACAAAGGTCCCGAGGCTCTCTCTGCTGGCACCATCCGCAGCCGCCGCCCGGCGGGCGGCTATCCTCGATGTCGCCTGCGACCCGCAGAACATAGATCCGGCCGCTCAGGAGCAGACCCTAAATCAGAGGGTCGAGGACCTGGGGATCTCGCCTGAATATCTGATGGTTGTGGGAGACACAGGATCTCTGCCTTTCATAGCCACAGGCCTGACCCAGAAGGTCACAGATATCATGGAATACGATATCTACAGGGATTATCAGCTCTCAATGGATGACGAGAACTACAGCCGGGTGGCTGTGGGAAGGATCATTGGGCTTTCAGTCTACGATGCATCACAGCTCCTGGCTCGAACCCTGGCTTATGATATGCTGAGCGGTTCCTGGAAGAATAACGGCCTGGTCATATCCTCGCCTCCGCTCTCATTCCCTCAGGCCCCAATTACCATGAGGATCAGAGATTACCTGAAAGAGGCGGGACTGAACGTCAAGGACCTGCGCTATGAAGAGGCCAACTACCAGCAGGTCATATCGCAGATGAACAACGGTCAGGGCATAGTTCACTTCGATCATCATGGCAACGAGATGGCCTGGCAGCTCTCCGATTGGTCGATGACGGACCCTGTGCTCACATCTGCGCATGTCAAGGAGCTTTCACTGGCACCTCAGACGATGACTGCAGCCGCCTGTCTGACTACCAACCTCAAGGGATACAATCTCAACATGACTGGAACCAGGATGTACATCCCTCTGAAGCTTGAAGATTCCCTTGCCCTATCCTTCATTCGGGCTGGAGCTGTGAACTATATTGGAGACTCTTCCCTATCCTGGATCTTCCTGTCAGACGATTACTTCAAGAGCTTCTATCAAACCCTGGTTTATGAGAATGCCAGCGTTGGAGAGGCGGCGCTTGGAGCCGATAACCTCTATCGTCTTAAGTTCCAGGGGGCAAAGAACATAAAATCTGTGACCGAGTATGATGAGAGCCTGCCAGAATGGGATGTCGAAATCTCCGAGATGCTCAATCAGACAGCTTACATGGATGTTATATTGGGCGATCCAAGCTTCAGACCATATGTGCCAAGTGAGCCGCTTCTTCCCTACAGCATCAACACATCCGCCTCCAATGAGAGCATCGATAACACAAGCACAGTCGTTACGTCAGTGACTCCTGAGAATGAGTCAGCAACCGACTGGATATACTGGATAGAGACAGACAGCAGCAGCGGATCCCTCAACCTGAATGCGCCTCCTGCTATCATAGGCGAGGCTCTGCTTCCAGAGGACGCAGACAAGATAGTCGTAAAGGAGAATGGCCTTAGCGTCTGGCATGACGAATACACCATTGGCGAATACAGGAAGGTGATGTGGCCCATAATCAGGCCGAAGCTCGGAGAGAAGAGGACTTTCATGATTGAGTATGTGCTGATCCCAGGGCAGGTTCAGAGGATCAATGTCACACCAGGATGGAATGCCGTCTCCATTTACCTCGAGCCCAAAAATCCAAAGGCATCGAAGTATCTGACCAATAAGCCCTACAGAAGCATCTTCACGATATCCGGCGAGACCTGGGACTTCAGCATGAAGGACGGAGGCCGGGTCAATGTCACGAGCCTCTCGCCCGGTGAGGGCTTCCTGATAGATAGCTCCGACAACTTCTCAATTGAGATCTCGGGAAAGCCTGTGGATCTGCCATATCGCCTGGATCTTCATCCGGGATGGAATATGGTCGGTCTTCCTGTGAACAGGAGCGTATCGCTTGAGAACATCACAGTAAATGTCAAGCACAAGAGATACAGGTATCCTGAGGCTGTGGACAAGGGAATGGTCTCGGCTTTCGTCTGGAAGTACGAAGACTCGGGCTGGACGAATCTTGAGGCAAATGAGATGCTCGTACCTGGAATGGCTTACCTCTTCGAGGCCATGGATGAAGCAAAACTCGAGTTCCGATGAAAGAATCGGATCTCTTATCCCTTTTTTCCGTCCCCAATTTTTTGTTTAAAACATCCGGGTAAATCCCAGTACCGCGAGTCACTTTTTGCGGTAAAGCTCCCGGATGATCTCCCGGTGCATCGAAGCCATCATGTCTCCCTGAATTCCTATCAGAAAGAGCTGGAGGCCGGCGATGATCAGTATAGCTGTGAGAATTGTGAGGGGAATGTGCTCTATCCGCCAGTAGAACCAGTCCCTGGCGACATAAAGGCCGGTCAGAAAGCCCGCTGCCGCGAAGACTGAGCCTATCAGGCCGAAGTAGAACATCGGGTTCTCAGTCTTGGCCATGCGAAAGATTGTGAGGATGATCTTGAGGCCGTCTCTGAAAGGGTGCAGCTTTGTCTTGGTCCCGGCTGTCCTGGGCCTGTAGGTTATTGGAAGCTCAATTATTCTTAGCCCCTTTTTCACGCTCTCGATCGTCATCTCAGACTCGATCTCAAAGCCGGGCATCGAGAGGTCCAGCCTGCGAATGCCTTCACTGCTGAAGGCTCTGTAGCCCGAGAGGATGTCCGTCAGGCGAACGCCATAGATTGAGGAGAAGAAGAAATTGATCATAGCATGATCCGCCTTTCCAGTCATAACGGGCTCAAGGAGGCGGACTGCCTCAGAAGGAAGATATGTGCCGTCGCCGTCAATAAGAAGTATGAACTCCTCATCGATCAGATCAAAGACCTCTTTCAGGGCCTGGCCCTTGCCCTTGCCGGACTGAACGAAGATTCGCGCTCCCTCGGCCCTGGCTATCTCGACTGTACCGTCCGTGCTGTGGCCATCCGCCAGCAGTATGCTCTGAAAGCCCAGCTCTCGAAATTCCCTGATGACAGAGCCTATGGACTCCTCTTCGTTGAGGGCCGGGATGAGGACGCAGACCTCTTTGTATCTCTCGCTAATATCAGCTCGGGCCATGGTGTTCGGGTGAAAGGATGCGGTATCTGCATTAAATAGATTGCTTAGGGCTTCATCGCCCTGTGGATGATCCCCTCGTATCTCTCCTCAAGCTCCGCCATGTCGTCTCCTGCAGTCTCAATGTAAAGCCGCAAGATCGGCTCGGTGTTGCTCGGGCGGATGAGGACGCTGTAGCTGTCTGTCATGATCTTCATGCCGTCGAGGGTGTCAGGCTCCATTCTGGCCAGATCATCCTTTAGCCTCTGCATAACTATAGCAGGATCCTCGTCAAGGCGGAGGCTTATCTGTTTGTATGGATACTCCTGGATCTCGTCCGCGAGAGATGAGAGCCTCTCTCCGCCTGAGATGATCTCGGCAACTGCCAGGCTCATGGCGAAGGGGTCGTCTGAGTACTGGAACTCTGGTAGGAAGAAGTGGCCGCTTCTCTCAACGCCAAGGACCGCACCATCGTTTTTGACCCGGTTGGCCACGAACACGTCTCCGACACGCTCCCTCTTTACGCGGATGCCGTCCTTTTCCAGCTCACGCTCGAGCATCATCGAACAGTCGAATCCGGATATGACCAGGTCGCCGCGTTTGTATCTTCTTCGGGCGATGATGATCGCAACCTTCTCGGGAGGCAGCACCCTGCCCAGGTCATCTATGACAATCCCCCGGTCTG
>JBFYLF010000040.1:0-9320 GCA_041305505.1 Methanothrix sp.
GAGACCCTGAATAAGATCGAGGTCAACAACGACGACTTCCTGGAGGCCCTGCGGGAGATGGAGCCTTCTGCCATGCGTGAGGTCATGGTGGAGTCGCCCAATGTCCACTGGGATGAGATCGGAGGACTCTCGGATGTCAAGCAGCAACTGGTCGAGTCTGTCGAGTGGCCTCTGACATACGCAAAGCTATTCGCCCACATGGACGCCAAAGCCCCCAAGGGCATACTGCTCTACGGCCCGCCGGGAACGGGCAAGACCATGCTTGCCAAGGCCGTGGCGACTGAGAGCCAGGCCAACTTCATAAGCATCAAGGGTCCGGAATTCTTGAGCAAGTGGGTTGGCGAGTCTGAGAAGGCTGTCCGCGAGACATTCCGCAAGGCCCGCCAGGCTGCCCCATCTGTGATATTCCTCGATGAGATCGACTCCATCGTCCCCGCAAGGGGCGGCTCTACATCAGACTCGCATGTCACGGAGAGGGTCATATCCCAGATATTGACGGAGCTTGACGGCCTCGAGTCCCTGAACAGCGTCATAGTCATAGCCGCAACCAACCGGCCCGACATCATCGATCCGGCGTTGCTGCGGCCCGGGCGCTTCGATCGGCTCATCGAGATCGGCCTGCCTGATGAGCTGGCGCGCCAGGATATCCTCAAGATCCACACAGCCAAGAAGCCCCTGGCTGAAGATGTCAAGATCGAGGAGCTGGCCAGGCGAACTGAGAAGTTCTCCGGTGCCGATCTGGCGGCCCTTGTGAGCGAGGCGGTGATGCTTGCCATCCGGGAGTGCGTCCTGGGAGGAAAGGCCAAAGAAGAGGCTCAGGTCTGCGAGTATAAGCTTGAGGCCAAGCACTTCGAGGAGGCTCTCAAGAAGGTAAGGCCGACGGCTTCCGAGGAGGATATCTACAAGAGGTTTGCCGGGGCGAAGGTGGCGTAAACGAGAAAGCCGGATGCATCCGGCTATTCTCTATTCGTTTTTTCCTTCCGAAAGATGATTGCCTTGAATCTGATAAGAGATTTATGCGGGGCATTTAAACGGGGCATTTTGGCTATTATTTCATTCTATTAATTTAATAAATTAGATTTCAATTTATAATGATCAAATAGCATATTTCCCCATAAGACAGCTCTGTCTCCCTGAAAGACCAGATCTGTTCCGAGGTCGTAGCTGCCATCGATCCTCGACAATCCCAGGTTGAGGAATGATTCTGTAACCAGGAAAGAGACCTTTACATCTGAATCTATCGAATACAGCTTGAAGTTCTCTTTGGCCAGCATATCATCGAGAAGCTCCTTATGCTCCAATTGGATCGCCTTGAGGACAGGGCTTGTGATTATCAACTCAACCAAAGCCTCATTTTTGACAACGAAGGCCATGGCCTCAGGATATCCTGTGACCAGGACGGGCGAGACGCCCCTGATCACTTTCGATTCGCGTAGAGCTGAGATGAAGTAGTCCAATGATTTCAATGGAGTCTCTGGGGAATCTTTGATGACATCTCCTTCCCCCAGCATTCCTATCTTTCTCTGCAGATCTTCGGGAATTCCGTTCATATCGTGATTGAGCCAGAAGTCGTGATGATTGTTGATCGTGACGATGGTATTTATCAGATCATGGAGCATGATCGCCTGGATTCTTCCTATATTCGTGAGCTTATATTGCTGCATCTTTTTTTCAACCAGACCTGATTCGATCAGGCTTTTAATCGAGTGGAGAATCGTTGTTGAGCGGGTATTGATGAGCTTCTCGAGTTCGCTTGCCGTTTTGCTTCCATCTAAAAGGGCGAGCATAACCTTCGTCCTGACCGAAGAGCGTGTGAACGACTTTAAGTCGATCTCGGCAAGATCGTAAATTCTTCCCTCATCCAATTCCATGCTAGACAAATTGGTCCGGTCTGAGTATTAAAACTCATCTTTCGAATTGTGATATTAGCCTTTGTATTGCCTCAATTCTCTCATTCTCTCATTTGCGGCAGAGAAATATCTGTCTTGTCAGGCTTCTATGAACCCTGTCCGTGTGCTTCTGAATGATCGTAAAACCCGTATCTAAAAGCAGCATATCAATAGAGCTGTCGGATACTATCACCATGCGCCGCCCTGGCTTGATCACCCGGAAAAGCTCACTCAGGCTCTCATGGATCAGAAGCTCCTTGGACTCTGCCATAATCTTTGCCGATCTTCCGTATGGAGTGTCCAGAACGGCGGCATCAATGGTCGAGCTTTGGAGAGGCAGACGTTTTGCGTCTCCCAATAATAAGCCGCAGTCAAGTCCTTCCAGATTGCAGAGGGCTCCCCTGGCAAGCCTGCCCTGGGCCTCCACTCCAATCGCTAATATCCCTATCAGGCAGGCCTCAATCAGGATTCCGCAAGTTCCTGCGAAGGGGTCTAAAAGGATTTCTCCTGCGCGAACCTGTGTTAAGTTGATCAGAGCGCGGGCCATGCGGGGCATCAGCACGCCCGGATGAAAGAACGGCTTCAAGTGTGGCCGGCGCCCTTCAAATGAGCTTCTATCGCTTCTGGCAGCTTCAAGACCCAGGACGATCTTGCCGGAGGTGATCACAGCCCTTATAACCACCTCTGGACGCGAGAGGTCTGCCCTGTAGCCCCTCTGAAAGAGAATCCTGCCTACCTCATGCTCGACGGCGTCTGCGGCAGGTACGGCATTCTTGACCCGTCGGCCCCTGATCAGATATCTCTTGTCTGGAAGCGCGAGGTGTTTTGAAGCCTCTGCCAGAGACTGCATGTCTGCCTGGCAGACGGCTAAAACCTCAATTATCCTGTGAGTCATTGCCAGCCGGCTGCCCAGAATCTCTACATCAAGCTCCTCCGCCTCGACGATCAGGCACTGATCCAGGAATGCAGTCTCCCGAAAGCCTGTAGAGAATGCCTCGACAAGGGCCAGGGCCTCGCTTCTTGGAAGGGTCTCGTGCTCCCCGGATAGCTCAAAGGCGTAGGTCTTAATCATTCACATTCAGGCCAGGTAGCTGTTCACATCCCTGTAATTGAATTTCTTGGAGGCGAGGACGTTCTCCAGGAAGTTGAAGAGTGCTCTTCTGACATCATCTGAGAGAAGAGGATACCATGTAGGGCTGGCGACGACGACAGCCCGGAAGGCGAAGAAGGGAGCGATGACCTCCAGCAGCTCATCGTCTCCCGTCTTATCAAGATAGTTCTCAAAGAAGAGCTCGAAGAGGTCCTTGAGATCCCCTGTCAGACGAAGGCTCTTTTGGACTGAATAAAAGATGTAGTTCATTGCAAGCGCAGTGATATCGTCTGCAGCCTCGCCCCACTCGCCACGGCTGCGGTCGAGTACTGAGAAGTCCGTACCCTCTCGAAACATTATGTTCCAGGGGTGGAAGTCGCCGTGGACCTGGCAGAGGCGGTGGGTTTTATTGTGGAGCAGCCAGCGCCACTCAACGCAGATCTTCTCGATCTCGGAAAGCTCATTGGGGTCGAGGAAACCTGGATTTTCCGGATAGTCATCGAGGATGCCGAATATGCACTCCCCGTCGCCAACGGTCTCACGGATCTTTCGAAGATAGAGGGGCGGGCAGTCCTCCTTTGTGGCATGAATTTCTGCCAGATAGTCAGATAGGGCTATCGCGCGTCCATGGTCCAGGTCGGTTGCACCGTTCTCTCTCACCCTCTCGAGGTCGAAGAAGTACTCTCTTCCCTCGATCTTCTCCATAAGCAGGAAGTATTCGCGGGCGTCACCAGCCGAGACGAGCTTGCCCTTCTCTGTGAAGTATCCGACATCGATGGACGGGACGTGTTTTGGGAGACTGCAAAATGACGAGTTCTGCCAGATCATGATCCTGGCCCGATCTGAGAAGTGATCGTGGCCGAAGCCGTGTTGCACTCGCATGGACGAGAGGACTGCAGAGCCCTTCTCGCCCTTTGATATATACTCCACCAGAAGAGGCGATCCGTATCCGAATCCCTTCACGTCCTCTGTTGTTGCTATGGTCTCGCCAAGCTTTCGGGTGCTGGTCAAAGTCAGGTCTCGACCGTAGATCTTCCTCAGATATGATTCAATGCTAGCTCTTTTCAGATCCAAGACAGGACACCACCAGATAGTCTCGCTTCTCCATCTCGCTTTCTAATTCATGTTCCCATCTGCCAGCTATGCAGGTACTTCTCCTGCTCTGCCGTCAGCTTCTCAGTCTCAAGCCCCATCGAAGCCAGCTTCAGCTCGGCGACCCTGCGGTCGATCTCAACTGGAACTGCATAGACCTTCTTCTCCAGATTCCTGCCGTGCTCCACAATGTGGCGCACAGCAAGTGCCTGGTTTGCAAAGGACATATCCATGACCTCTGGAGGATGGCCGTAGGCTGCAGCCAGGTTGATGAGCCTGCCTTCGGCCAGCAGATAGAGCCTTCGCCCGTCTTTTAGCTCGTATTCTGCGACGTTGTTTTGAACCTCTGACTTCTTTGCAGCCATTCTCTCCAGAGCCGGGATATCTATCTCCACATTGAAATGGCCGCTGTTGGCGAGGACTGCCTGGTCCTTCATCACTGTGAAGTGCTCCTCCCGGATGACATTGATGTCTCCGGTGAGGGTAACAAAGAGGTCTCCCAAGGGCGCAGCTTTATGCATCGGCATGACTCTATAGCCATCCATTGCAGCCTCCAGGGCCTTTCTGGGCTCGACCTCGACGACTATGACATTGGCTCCGAGACCCCGAGCCCTCAACGCAAAGCCCCTGCCGCACCAGCCGTATCCGGCCACGACAACGGTCTTTCCTGCGAAGAGGAAGTTGGTCGCCTGCATGATTCCGTGGAGTGTGCTCTGGCCTGTGCCGTAGCGGTTGTCGAACATCATCTTGGTCTCTGCATCGTTGACGGCTATTACTGGATAGAGCAGGGCCCCATCCTCGGCCATCGCCCGCAGCCGGACGACTCCGGTGGTCGTCTCCTCGCAGCCTCCGAACATCTGAGCAGCCAGGTCCGGCTGCTCCTTGTGGATTATGGCTATGGTATCGGCGCCGTCGTCAAGGCTTACATTCGGTTGCAGGTCTAGAGCCATCTTGATGCAGTCGTAGTACTCCTTCTCGTTCTCACCACGGAATGCATAGACATGCAGCCCCCGGGCGGCCAGGGCCGCGGCCACATCATCCTGCGTTGAGAGGGGATTTGAGCCTGTGACTGCCACCTCGGCCCCGCCTGCCACAAGGGCGTCGATGAGGTTTGCAGTCTCAACTGTGACATGAAGGCATGCGACTATGCGCGCGCCTTTCAGGGGCTTCTCCCTCTGAAAGTCATTCTTGATCTTCTCCAGAACCGGCATATGCCGTCTGGCCCATTCGATCCTCCTCTCTCCCATCTCTGCCAGGGACGGGTCCTTTACAACGCTTTTATGCAAAATATCACCTTGAAATTCAGGAAGTTGATCAGAGGTAAGTGACCTTTTTCCAGATACTTAAATGCAACCCCAAATCAGGAAAGCCTGAGGGCTTTCGCAGTCCGCCTGGATGCTATGGGGAAAAAGGGAATTCGCTCAAAGGGCCGCAATTATGGTCATGAGCGATGAGGACGAGGGTCTCCTGGCATTCCTGCAGAGATACGGCTTCTGCGGCGATGAGCCGGATGCCGTCCGGGCCTTTTGAGCTGGGGGGACCCCGCTCACGTTTTTCACAATCAGAAGACCAGCCACTGCACCCCGAGAACAGTTGCGGTGACGATTACTCCTGCCAGTAGAACCCCGGCCGATATGGCGGCAAAAGCAGGCCAGAATCGAAAGCCCGCAAGAAAGGCTATGGCGCAGCCGCTCCAGGCTCCCGTCATGGGCAGAGGTATCGCTACGAAGATGGCCAGTGCCGTCAGGCCGAAGCTCTCATGATCCTGGATGTATTTCCTCCTGGTGCGGGCGAAGAGCCATGTGAAGAAACAATCCCAGATGTCGAATCTCCTCAGATAATTGGAGACCGGCCCCAGGAAGAGGAGAAGAGGGATCACGGGCAGGATGTTTCCCAGCACGGACAGGAGATAAGCTTGCCAGGGCTCGTATCCATAGACGGCTATCGCCAGGGGTATGGCACCCCGCACCTCAGAGACCGGAAGGGCTGCAGCCGTCAGGGTCGCCAGCCATGCAGGAAGAATGGCTCACACCTCATGCTCGCCAATGCCTTTGGAGATGATGATCTCTCACTCGCCCAGGGTTCCTTTGATCTCCACCTTGAAGATCGACTCTGAGGTTGGAGAGGAGACTGATATTGTCAGGTCCACAGGAATCTTTCCCAAGGAAACGGAGATGGGAGCTACGCAGAGGGGCGCGCCTGAGTTGCCGATGTCAACCTTCACACCCTGGGAAAGCTTCGTGATAGCTCCTAAAAGGGCTCCAAAATCCATGCTCTTGGCAGCCTCGGAGAGGTCGGGTATGACCTTGATCGGCGCAACCTCAATCGGCCCAAGGGCGATGGGGTTTTTATCGTCGCCTGATATGCGGGCGGATATGGGGCTGGACTGCTGCCCGGAGACCTGGACACTCAGGGCTCCGTCCGCGCCCGTTCCTTTCACCTTGGCCACTATTGGGTACTTCTCCAGATCCTCCGATCCCCGTACTATTGCTCCTGCATCAACTTTCATGGTCACCATGGTATCATCAATGAAGGATTGGATTTTCTGGGATATAAATATGGCAGAGATCGACAGGGCGAGCAGTCTTCTTTGAGCCGGTTCTTTAAGATGATCATGAAACCGTCATTGATTATATAGTCGAAACCTTTACCTACCCCTGACGCCCTCCTCTCCCCCGTCAAGGTGACCCCTATTGCAATTGCTCTTAATCCACTCTGATTTCATAGAGTTCGAGGCCAAGCGGCCAACCAAGATGGCGGAAGAGATTGACGACCAGGCCAAGAAGGGCAGGCTTGAAGAGGCCCTCTGCGCCTTCATAGCCGTCGAGAAGTTCGACGAGGACGATCCCGATGCGGTGGTGGCGGAAGCCGCCAAGCAGATCTCGGACGTGGCCGGCCAGGTTCACGCAAGCCGCATCATGATCTACCCTTATGCTCATCTCAGCACCCAGCTCTCCACCCCCGCCACGGCGATCAAGATCCTTAAAGGCATGGCAGAGAGCCTCTCTGGAGATTATGAGGTAATGCGCGCCCCATTCGGCTGGTACAAGGCCTTCACCATAAGCTGCAAGGGCCATCCGCTCTCAGAGCTATCCAGATCCATTCGCCTGGGTGAAGGCGAGGTCGTCTCCCAGGCGCTCAAGTCCGAGGCCAAGGCCGTATCCTACTGGAAGGTGCTCGACCGCGAAGGAAATTTGGTTGACGCGGAAAAGTTCGATTTCACAGGCCACGAGAACCTCCAGAAGTTTGCCAACTACGAGATCTCCAAAGCCAGAGCCGTGGACCGCGTCCCCCCCCATGTGGAATTGATGAGGCGGCTCGAGCTGGTGGACTACGAGCCGGGCTCCGATCCAGGCAACATGCGCTACTACCCCAAGGGGCGCATGGTCAAGAGCCTGCTCGAGAACTTCGTCCTGGAGAAGGCCACAGATATGGGAGCTATGGAGGTTGAGACTCCCATCATGTACGACATGGAGCACCCCACACTCAAGAAGTACCTCGACCGCTTCCCTGCGCGCCAGTACCAGATCGAAGCAGACAAGAAGAAGCTCTTTTTGCGCTTTGCAGCCTGCTTCGGCCAGTTCCTGATGGGCCATGACATGACCATATCCTACAGGTCCATGCCCCTGAAGATGGTCGAGATCACCAGATACTCCTTCCGCCGCGAGCAGCGCGGCGAGCTTGTCGGCATCCGCAGGCTGCGAGCCTTCACCATGCCGGATATGCACACGCTGACAAGGGACATGAAATCCGCCATGGAGGAGTTTCGCAAGCAGTACCAGGCCAGCATCGACCTGCTGGCGGAGGTTGGCCTGAATGTGGACGACTACGAGGTGGCCATCCGCTTCACAAAGGACTTCTATAGCCAAAACCACGAGTTTATCGAGGGCCTGGTGGACATAGTCAAGAAGCCCGTCTTGATTGAGATGTGGGATGAGAGGTTCTTCTACTTCGTCCTCAAGTTCGAGTTCAACTTCGTTGATACCATGGACAAGGCCAGCGCCCTCTCAACGGTTCAGATAGATGTCGAGAACGCCGAGCGCTACGATATGACTTACGTGGACGAGGCTGGAGAGCGGCAGCGGCCCATACTCCTGCACTGCTCCCCCTCAGGAGCAATCGAGCGGGTGATGTACGCCCTTCTGGAGAAGGCCGCCCGCCTCTCAGAGGAGGGACGGCTTCCAATGCTAGAGACCTGGCTCTCACCCACCCAGGTGCGAATCATACCAGTCGCCGAGAGGCATCAGGATAGGTCTATTCAGATCGCAAGCGAGCTTGGTCTGAGAACGGACATCGACGATCGGGACGAGACTGTAGGAAAGAAGATCCGAGATGCGGGACGGGAGTGGATACCCTATGTCGTTGTAATCGGCGACGAGGAGCTCTCTTCAGGAGAGCTGACTGTGACAGTGAGGGCAGAGTCAACACCCAAGTCTCCGGCCAAGGTCAAGATGAGCGTTCTGGATCTTAAAGCCAGGATATCTGCGCAGATCGCAGGCAAACCCTGGCGCAGACTGCCCCTGCCCATGAGGCTCTCCGAGAGGCCAAAGTTCATTTAAAAGGCCGCGGCCCGCAGCAGGCCTTTAGATTTTCAGCAGCCGGCCCGAGGCCACAGAAAGCCCAAAGCCCTGTGCCCTCGCCCCGCTCTCTTTTATTCAAGATTCTATTCTGTGGCATCTCACATTGGCATGGACTCGGGCATAGGGTGCCTGTCCACACCCGGCCCGCCGGGGATGTAAAAGGTCTCTCCCAGATCGCTGTAATAATTTCCGATCGTGCCATTGTCCCAGCGGTTGTTCTGGCCCATATCATAGGCACTATAGCCGTTCTCCAGGAGGTGGTTGGCAAATATCAAATTCCAGCCGCAGGAAAAGGATAGATAGATGCCATAGCCGTTCTGGATTGCTGTGTTGTTCTCAATTGTATTGTTGCTGCTGTGAGTTGCCAGATGAAGCCCCTTGCCGTTGAAGCTCAGACTGTTGTTTTGAAGAAGGTTATCATTGCTGTCATAAGCAAGATAAATGCCACGCGAGTTGTTCCAAGCGCTGTTATTTCGGATTATGTTCCCCTGAGAGCTGTCAAGATGCAAACCCGAGTCTCTATTATCGCGGGCAATATTGCTCTCTATCAGGTTGTTGTTGCTGAACTCTGTGAGCGAGATGCCGAACCAGTCATTGGAGCAAAAGCTGTTTCCGATGATCGTATTGCCAACTGACGAGCGCAGCGATAGGGATGAGTCTCCATTGTCC
>JBFYLF010000041.1:0-9673 GCA_041305505.1 Methanothrix sp.
CGGTACAAGGTCATGTACTCCCCCGCGGATGATACATGTACCCTCTGTACCTATGGACCCTGCGATCTGACCGGAGATAAGAAGGGTGCCTGCGGCATTAACATGGCAGCCGCCTGCGGCAAGATCGTTCTGGTAGCTGTTTTAATGGGAACCTGCGCCCATACTGCTCATGGCAGGCACCTTTACCACTGGTGTCTGGACAAGTTCGGAGACATGGCGTTTGATATGGGCGACGAGATACTGGTGGATGCTCCCCTCTACCGGACCATTCTGGGTAAAAAGCCCAAGACCCTCAAGGACTTTGGCGAGGCCCTGGAGTACTGCGAGGAGGAGATCGTGCAGCTTCTGGCCGCCTGTCACACCGGACAGGAAGGATTCTACGGGGACTTCGAGTCCAAGGCACTGCACAGCGGCATGATCGATTCTCTGGGCAAAGAGATCTGCGACATGCTGCAGACCGTGGCCTACGACATGCCCCGCGGCGCGGCTGACGCTCCGCTTGTGGAGATCGGCATGGGGACCATGGATCAGAATAAGGCTGTTCTCATCGCTTACGGTGCGGCAGGCGCTGAGGCCATGATCTACACCGAGGAAAAGAACCTCTGGGATAATGTGGACATCGGCGGAGTATGCTGCACGGCCATAGATCTCACCAGGATCACTGAGACCGGCAGAGCTTCCAGGATTCCCGCCAACCTGGGACCCAAGGCCAAGGTGGCCGGTGCCATGGGCTGGTGGAGAAAGATGGTCCGCGCCGGCATCATGGATGCTGTGATGGTGGACGAGCAGTGCGTCTTCTGCGATGTGCTTGAGGACTGCCAGGAGCGGCATATCCCCGTGATTGCCAGCAACGATAAGATCATGCTCGGCCTTGCCGACAGGACAAATGATTCTGCCGATGCCATTGTGGAGGATCTGGTCAGCTTCAAGGTGCCCGGTGTGGCCATTCTTGATCCGGTCAAGGCAGGAGAGGTCGCCATCAGGACCGCCATCGCCGTCAAGCCCAAGCGCGCGCAGTTCAAGAAGGAGAGCCTTTTCACTGAGCAGCAGTTCAAGGATACCCTGGCGAAATGCACCCAATGTAATGAGTGCGCCTTCGTCTGTCCACCCCACATCAAAATCAGTAACCTGATCGCCGAGGCCCTCAAGGGCAATATGGAACCATTCTCCTCCACCTATGAGGTATGTGTGGGCTGCCAGAGATGCGAGCAGACCTGCCCCCAGGAGATACCGATCCTTAAGCTCTATGAGTATGCCAACCGCGAGTACATCAAGAACCAGAAGTTCAAGATGAGAGCCGGCAGAGGGCCTGTGCTCGACACCGAGATCCGCAAGGTGGGTGCACCCATTGTGCTGGGCGATATTCCCGGAGTTATAGCGCTGGTAGGTTGCTCCAATTATCCCAACGGCACCAAGGAGTGCTACGACATCGCCAAGGAGTTCGTGGACCGGGGCTACATCGTTTGTGCCACGGGATGCATGGCCATGGATATGTCTTTGTACACAGATGAAGACGGAAAGACCATCTGGGAGCAGTATGGTGGAGCCTTTGACGGCAGGAACATCTGCAACATAGGCTCATGTGTGGCCAATGCCCATATCCACGGTGCAGCCATCAAGGTTGCTACCATCTTCGCTCATAGAAACGAGCGCGCCAACTACGATGATATCGCCGACTACATCCTCTCCAAGGTAGGAGCATGCGGTGTGGCCTGGGGAGCATACTCTCAGAAGGCAGCATCCATTGCCACCGGCTTTAACAGGCTCGGCATACCGGCAGTGGTTCAGCCCAGCTCGGTCATTTACCGCAGGACCTTCATGGGCCGTACGGACAAGCCCGAGGACTGGATGGTCATCGACGCCAAGGACGGCAAGATGCAGCAGATAGAGCCCGCACCTGAGGCCATGCTCTATATAGCCGAGACCAAGGAAGAGGCCATGCTGGAGATGGCAAAGCTGTGCTTCCGGCCCTCAGATAACACAAAGGGCAGATCCATCAAGCTGACCCACTACTGCGATATCTCCAAGAAGTACTTCGGCAAGCTTCCCGACGACTGGCATATCTTCGTACGCGATGTCAAGGATCTTCCCCTGAGCTACCAGGCGGAAATGATGAAGGAGCTGGAGGAGAAGCACGGCTGGAAGATCGACTGGAAGGCCAAGAAGATCATCTCCGGACCGCTGCGGCCCGCGGATGTCAGCTTCGACCCCACGAATATCGCTCGCAAGATAAGGACCAAGAAGTGAGGGAAAAGGAGGAGATAAAAATGGCAGGAGAAGTAAAGAAGGGCATTGATACCACCAAGAATCCAATTCCCTTTGAGATGGCCCAGATCCCCGGGCCGGAGATGGCCAAGGCCTATTTGCCGAAGGTCATCGGCGCAATCATCAAGAAGGCGAAGAGGCCTCTGCTCGTAGTTGGAGCAGAGCTCTTTGACGATCCCATCATGTTCGATAAGATGATCGAGATGGGAAAGATGGGCATTCCCATCGCCGCCACGGCGCATAGCGTTAAGGGCTTTGTGGATAGGGGTTACTTGAATAACGTCTATCAGATCGGCCTGCATCCATTGACCAACTTTTTGAGGTTCGAGGACTGGATGGGGCTGGACGGAAAGGGCCAGTATGATGTGGTCATATTCCTGGGCATCTACTACAAATTCGCCAATGGCATGTTCTCCACATTGAAGAGCTTCAACCGGAATATAAAGCGCGTCTCTATTGACCGGTATTACCATGTCAATGCGAATATGACTTTCGGCAACATGGCCTTCAATCCTGAAGACTATCACGCCGCGGTGGACGAAGTAATCGCAGCAATGGCTAAATAGAGTTTATCTCATAACAGAAGAAACAGAAGAGGTGTATTAATGGCAGACATAAAGTTGGATATATCCCCTATGTACGAGGGCGAGAGAATCAGAAAGGACGATCTATGGGTAGAGCTGGGCGGCCCCAAGGCAGATGGATTCGAGCTGTCCCTGGCTGCTTCAATGGATGAGGTTGCAGATGGAAAGGTGACCGTCATCGGTCCCGACCTCAAGGATATCGCGGAAGGCTCCACCATTCCCTTCGGCATGATATTCAAGGTCGCAGGCGAGAAGATTGAGAAGGACCTGGAGTCCATCATCGAGAGGCGCAACCACGCCCTGCTCTCCTATATCAGCGGCCTCATGCACCTAAACCAGAGATACGATATCTGGATGAGAATAGGCAAGAGCCTGAAGAAGAAGGGCGTAACCTCCTGGGTTGAGATCTTCACCCCGGTCATCGAGCTGTACAAGGCCGAGATGCCCTTTATCGAGAAGCTGGAGATCACCATTGTCACCGATCCCGCCAAGGTTAAGGAAGAGTTGGCCAAGGCCATGGCCGTCTACAAGACCCGCGATGAGCGCGCCAAGGGACTGCACGATGAGGACGTCGATGTCTTCTACGGCTGCACTCTTTGCCAGGCATTCGCCCCCACCAGCGCCTGCGTGGTCACACCCGACAGACCGTCACTATGCGGAGCCATCACCTGGTTCGACGGACGCGCTGCAGCCAAGGTGGACCCAGAGGGCCCCCAGTTCCCCATTGAGAAAGGAACGGCAGTTGACGGCGTTACCGGCGAGTATGCAGCCATCAACGAGATGGCTGAGAAGAGGTCTGGCGGCGAGTACAACAGGATGCTTCTCTACACTTTCTTCGATGCACCCCACACTTCCTGTGGCTGCTTCGAGACCATTGGCTTCTACCTGCCTGAGGTTGACGGCATCGGCCTTGCCGACCGCGACTTAAAGGGCGCAACCCCCAATGGATTGCCTTTCTCCACCATGGCCGGCCAGACTGGCGGCGGCAAGCAGGTGGTAGGATTCCTGGGAATGGGCATTCTCTACTACTTCTCCCCCAAGTTCCTCCAGGCCGACGGCGGCTGGAGAAGGATCGTCTGGATGTCCAAGAACCTCAAGGAGAGGGTAAAGGCAGGCATCGATGAGGATATGATGGCCAAGATCGCCACCGAGGACGATGCCAAGGATATCGCATCTCTCAAGGCATTCCTGCTCAAGGTCAACCACCCCGTGGTGGACGGCGTCACCAGAAAGGTAGACGGCAAGAAGATCACCGAGGGCTGGAAGCTCGAGGATATTTCCGACGAGATCAAGGAGCAGGTCATGGCCTATATTGAGAAGACCGGCGGAGACATCAACATCGATACAGTCAAGTCCGAGCTGGCTCTTACCGAAGGCCAGTTCATGCAGGTGGTAGAGGCTCTGCAGGCTGACGGCGTTCTCGAGTGAACCAACAATCAAAGAGGGTGAAAAATCTATGCAGTTAAAACTCAAGAAGAAGGAAGCAGCTCCAGCCGCGGCTACAGCAGCCGCGCCTGCAGCCGCAGGGGCCGCAGCAGCACCAGCTTTCGCCATGTCCGGCAGCGCCGGCGGCATTAAGCTGATTCTGAAGGATGCCAAGATCAGCATAGACAAGGTGGTACTCGCCAAGTAGAGTTCCTCCTTTTTCTCCCTTTTTTCATTTTTGGGGGGGAGGCGGACTCTTGAAGGGCGAAGGGCTACTAAGTTCTGGTTTAAAGTGAGGGAGATAATCATGCAGCTTAAGCTTAAGAAGAAGGAAGCAGCTCCAGCAGCAGCCGCACCTGCGGCAGCAGCAGGCGCAGCCGCAGCTCCGGCTTTCGCTATGCCAGCAGCATCATCGGGTGGAATGACCATTGAACTGCGGGGTGCATCCATCCACGTAGCGGAAGTTGTCATAAAACCGAAAAAATAAGGAAGGCTAGACCTTGGGGAAAGTAATAGCGATAACCGGCAAGGGCGGCACAGGCAAGACTGCAGTGACCGCGATGCTTATTCGACACTTAAATAACTCCGGCAAAAAGTTCCGAATTCTTGCGATAGATGCCGATCCAGATGCCAACCTGGCCGATGCGCTGGGCGTATCAGTGGGCAAGACCGTCGGCGACATGAGGGAGTTCATGCAGGAGTCCCGGTTCACAGCTTCGCCGGACACTGATAAGCAGGCGCTTTTTGAGGCTAAGGTCTTCGAGATCCTTTTGGAGGAAGATGGTTACGATCTCCTTGTCATGGGCAAGCCGGAAGGGTCCGGATGTTACTGCTATGTCAACAATCTTCTGAAAGCCATTATGGATAAGACCTCTGCCGACTATGATTTGATTGTAATCGACTCACCGGCAGGCCTTGAGCATTTCAGCAGGAAGATCTTTCCGGACCTTGACGATCTCATCGTGGTGACGGATGAATCTCGCAGAGGGCTTACCACCGGCGAGCGCATACGTGACATTGCCAGTGAGATGGGATTGAAGTACAAGGATCTTTATGTGATTGTGAACAAGATCACAACCGGCAGGCGGGATAAAGTTTTGGAGAATGCTACCGGCCTCGGCCTTACGGTTATCGGCACTATCCCCTACGATGAAAGTTTAGCCAAATTCGATTTAGTGGGAGATCCATTGACGGGCCTGCCCGACGATTCGCCTGCCGTGCAAGAGATGGTGCGGGTGGTCGGGAAACTGGGCCTATGAGGGTGATTTGAATGGCAGAGAAGATCAGCTTATCTGACCTGAATAAGACATTAACAGAGATGAATGTTCAATCCCTCGAGGGACTGAAGATCGAGGGAGATGTAGAGATAGATCTGGACCTAGGCGCAGGGGGCGTTGGACCGCTCTTTGCGTATTACTTCGGCCAGGAAGCAGCCAAGATCGCCATGCAGCTCATAAACTTCGCCAAGGCTGTAGGCTATCCTGTAGAAACCCTGATGCAGCCGGTGGCCGTTGCACAGGCAATAGCACCAGCTCCAAAGGACCTGGCAGCCGCGGCTGCGGCAGTTCCAGCCTTCAAGGTGGCATCGGCTCTGGCCAGTGCTAAGTTTGCCGTGGGCGTGGACAAGACCTGGAAGCATCCCATCCAGGAGGTAACCCTGGGCGCCACCAAGGCAGATGGCGGAAGCCGCGGTCATGTGGTAAAGCTCGGCGGCGAGAAGGCCATGCCTTTCTTCCCCGATGCAGTAATGCCCCATGCACCCAAGATCACCATGGACGTCTTCGATATGCCTATCGGCATGGCCAAGGCAGTCAAGATGCACTATGAGGATGTCATCAACTCCCCAGGCGAGTGGGCCAAGAAGGCAGTCAAGAAGTTCGGCGCCGACATGGTCACCGTCCACCTGATCAGCACAGATCCGCTCCTCAAGGACACCTCTGCTCAGGATGCAGTCAAGACGGTTGAGGAGGTCTTGCAGGCTGTGGATGTGCCCATCTGCATCGGCGGATCCGGCAATCCCAACAAGGACCCAATAGTGCTCTCCAAGGCCGCCGAGGTGGCCCAGGGCGAGCGCGTGCTTATCGCCTCCGCCAACCTGAATATGGACTGGGAGAAGATCGGCAAGGCCTGCGTGGACAATGGACATGTATGCCTGGCCTGGACACAGCTCGAGATCAACTCTCAGAAGGAGCTTAACAGAAAGCTCATGAAGGTCGCCGGCGTCCCGCGCGAGTCCATAGTCATGGACCCGACTACAGCCGCTCTGGCATACGGCCTTGACTTCGCCTACTCCAACATGGAGAGAATTCGGCTCGGCGCTCTGAAGGGCGACGATGAGTTGACCTTCCCCATGTCCTCCGGTACCACCAACGCCTGGGGCGTCAGGGAGTCCTGGATGGTTCGCTCGCCCAACAAGGACGACTCCGATTGGGGAGACAGAATGCTCCGCGGCCCAATCTGGGAGATTCTTACCGGATACTCTCTGGCCATGGCAGGCGTTGACATCTTCATGATGATGCACCCAATGGCAGTTGCCTACCTGCATGAGATCACCCAGTCGCTGATGGGGAGAATCGAGGCCAAGACGCCCGATACTGGCGCCTGGCTCAAGATGGGGGTGTGAGATAGATGAAGGAAACTAGCCCGCTTAACCTTTACAAGCAGCTTCCACAAACCAACTGCAAGAAGTGCGGAGAAGAGACCTGCATGGCTTATGCCGCCGGCCTGATCGCCAGGACCCGCAAGGTCGAGGAGTGCACTCCGCTCATTGAGGAGAAGAAGTACGCCAAGAAGCTTGAGGCCCTGAGGAGCATTGTCGCTCCTGAGCTCAAGATGATCTACATCGGCGTAGGCGAGAAGCAGGTCAAGGTCGGAGGCGAGGACATCATGTACCGCCACCAGATGACCTTCTTCAACAAGCCGCCATTCGCTTACGATGTAGCCGACAATATGGAAGAGGCCAAGCTCATTGAGCGCGTAAAGAAGATAACGACCTGGCGCAAGTTCTACATCGGCAAGTGGCAGGGTGTAGAGATGATCGCCGTCCGGTCCGTGACCGACGACCCGGCCAAGTTCGCGGCCTGTGTCAAGACTGTCCTGGCCAATGGCAACGGCTTCCCGCTCATTCTCTGCTCCTTCAATCCCGCCGTGCTTAAGGCCGGGCTTGAGGTAGCAGCCAAGGAGAAGCCCCTCATCTATGCCGCCAACAAGGACAACTGGAAGGAGGTCGCTCAGCTTGCCTTCGACTACAAGGTGCCCGTAACCCTTAGCGTGCCCTTCGATCTGGATGGCCTCAAGTCCATGGCAGTCACATTTGCCAGCATGGGCTTAACCGACCTGGTCCTTGACCCAGGCACCGCCCCCAATGGCAAGATGCTACAGCAGACTCTGCTCAACTTCATCAACCTGAGGAGAGCCGCTGTTGAGGAGGCTCAGAGAGATATCGCCTACCCGGTCATGGTCCTGCCAATCAACGCCTGGCTTACCACTGACGACGCGGTTCGTGCGTCCTACTGGGAGTCTGTGCTCACAGCCGCCTTCGTCATCCGCGGCGGAGCCATCATGATCAAGCACTCCCTCGAGGCTCACAGCATGATGCCCGATATGCATCTGCGCTTCAACATCTACACGGACCCGAGGACACCTGTGCAGGTAAAGCCCGGCATCTACAAGGTTGGCAACCCCGGAGCCGAGTCTCCTGTCTTCCTGACCACCAACTTCGCCCTGACCTACTACACGGTCGAGTCGGATATAGCCTCTAACGGCATCGATGCCTATATCATCGCCATCAACACGGACGGCATCGGCGTTCAGGCATCTGTCGCAGGTGGCCAGCTTAGCCCAACCAAGATCCTCGATTCGTTCAACGAGGCAGCCTTCGACTGGTCCGCTCAGAAGTTCCCGGCAATGGTTCTGCCCGGAATGGCAGCCAAGTTCTCAGGCGAGCTCGAGGACCTCTTCGCAGGCAAGGCCAAGATCATGGTCGGGCCGGAAGACTCCGGGCGCATCATCGGCTGGATGAAGGACTTCTGGCCACCGAAGTAAAATGGTTCTGATGTGCCCCTAGACGGGCACATCCTTTTTTCATTTCAGTTATTGCTTTAATATCTCTAATCTCTCAAAGGATGGCTGGCAGGTTTGCGATTCTGCGACTAAAGTTCCTGCACCAGGCTGTAGCCGTAAAAGACAGAAGTCAATCTGGACGGACCCATGGTTCCTAGCGGATGTATCTGGACTTTGCGGCCTGACCTCCCCATTTTTAGGCACATATCTTAAGTGCATCCAGGATTTCGCGCTGCTTCTTTGTGATCTCAGTCGTGATTTTTTCTCCGTCCGATAACACCAAGGTCTTGATCTTTTCAAGCTCTGTGAATAGCCCTTCGACAGAATATTTTTTATTCAGTCCGGCATCGATCATCATCCTCATGAGTTTCATTCGCAAGATTAGAGCAAGAAATGAGATGAAGAGATAACCCCTTAGACTGCTATTGGTTCTCAGGTTCGCTGGCATCAGATCGATATCGTTCTTCAAGACATCGAATCCCTTTTCGATGACATCCTTGCTTCTGTATAGTGCAAGACATTCGATCCAGGAAAACTCGCCTCGATACAGCAGGATAAACTTGCCCATCCGATTGATTGCCTGGGAGACTGCATTCTTCCTGAGTGATACCTGAAACTTGCCATCTACTGCATTCCATTCTATGAACTTGGCGTCTCTTTTCGCGGTCGCTCTGAAGACTTCTCCAGGATTCATCCAGGACTTCAGGCTCTTGGACTTGAGCACTTCCATCAAATCATATAGGCGCTTATAAAATGTATTTCGTTCCTGCTGTTCACGTTTCTGATCGTAATATGCGTATCCCTTAAGCCTGATTTCGCCTACATCGATGCTCAAGGGCATTACAAACAGTGGCTCTTTTTCATAGAGCTTGAGATATTCAGGATCATCGATTCTTTTATGTATCGCGGATATCGCTTCTTTTACATTCTTGAGATTATTAGTTGGAGGAATGATGAACGAAAGATCTGAGGATACCATCGCCTCAATATTATCGGTTGAAAAGAAGCCCCGATCCATAATCATAGTGTATTTTTTGACGCCTTGCGCGGCAATTTTCTTGATTGTATTTTTAAGAGTGGATATATCTGCAATGCTTCCCGGATAGAGATCGTACATTATTGGTATGCCCAAATCCTTGTCTACAATTAGAGATAGATTGATTTGAGGCAGGTCGAGACCATCTCGATTATAGCCATATTCCAGAAGGCTGATGCTCTGTGAATAGGATGAAACAGAGGTTATATCGTAGACCAGGGTGCTGCAGGTGGAAATTTGCTGAATGAGCCTTCGTGAGAACTCCAGATTTGCAGTGCTTTCTCCAATACGGCTTAGCATT
>JBFYLF010000042.1:0-9154 GCA_041305505.1 Methanothrix sp.
TCTTCAGAGCATCAGAGACCTTCAAATCAAGAGCATTATGAATGTCATTTGCGCTTACTCGGTTAACATCGATGCGCTCCACAATATCACAAAGGATGAACTGATTCAGCTCATGCCTTCCGAATTTGCATTAGAGGAGATTGGCCTTCATAGCTCAATTGCAGGCCTCGATGATCTCCTGAACTGCATGCTCTTTTGCATCCAGCAGGGGATGGGGGCCGAGGTCTTGATTGATAGCCAGGAGGCCGCCCGAGAGATAGAGGAGACATTCTCCTGGCAGATGCGCCTTGGAGGTAATGCCGGGATCATGGCCAATGTCCTCGCTGATATGGGAACAAGGCCCCTTCTCAATGCTCCGGCTCTTGGCTCCCGGGTTGCGGCTATGCTTCATGCCGGGGTGGAGGTGCCGCTATTGGGAGCGCCAGCAGATCCGAAAGTGGCTGCCGCAGAGATGCGGGCCGGCCAGGAGATGGTCCATTTCGTCTTTCAGTTTCCAAAAGGGCTTGAGGTCAGAAGCGGCCATAACAGGATCATATCTCCCGAAGATAACAGGTTCATCGCCAGCTACGATCCCGTCAACACGTCGCTCCAATCGAGCATGGACTTCGACAGCTACAGCCTCCAAAACATCCCGGATTATGATGGGGCTCTCATATCAGGCTTTCACCTCGTCCCACTGGACAAATGCCGAGATGTCTTTTCGGAGAAGATGGATCAGATAAGATCCTGGAAGAAGAGGAATCCGGATCTGTTCATCCACATCGAGACCGGATCATTTCCCAGCCCCCTGACATTGTCCCATCTCCTGGATCTGATCCCCGAGATCCCTGCAGACAGCCTGGGCATGAACGAGGACGAGCTAAAAATGGCCTCCGGATCTCTAAGAGGATCGGCATATAAAAAGCTGCAAGACTCCTGGCAGGAGAGCATTCAGGCCGCACTGAGCCTTCATGAGCGCCTTGGCATATCAAGAGTTGCAATCCACACCAGGGACTGCATCTTCAGCATCATGAGAGAGGGGATCATATCAGCAAGTGAAGAGATCTCGGCCCTCGAGAAGGGAGTTGATGCAGCAGCCTCTCTGGCAGCCGGCATGAAGACGGAAGAGCTGCCATGTTTGATGAATGAAAATGGGCTTTGCGCCGTCGAGGATCTTCTCAGCGAGGGAGCAGCGGAAATGGGAAGGGGCGCCAGCCTCTTTTCAGAAGGCAAGGTTCTCTCTTTGACACCATCGCGCCAGGTGAAAAGGCCAGTCATCACAGTCGGCCTGGGCGACACTGCGACGGCATCGATTCTCTTTTATGAGATAGAGGCCATCAAGAAGAGGCGAGATCAGGCCTGATCTCTTCGCATGTAATCAACCGCTCGCCGGCAATCTCTTTAATTCTACATGCCAGCTCTGAAGCGTCGACTCTGATCCTCTCTTTGCCATTGAATAATTGAGCTTCGACCTGGATTCCGATCAGGTCGTCATTGCCCGGCTTGACATGAAAGACCATGCTTCCTGGCATCATGATTGTGCAGCCGGCCAGCCGGTCTATATCTCCGTCAACAATTCCCATCACCAGAACGCCTAGCCGTGCAAGTATGTCGCCTGCTATCACCGTTGTATCATCTCCAACTGTGACTGCGATGCCTGCACCCCTGGCGCGCTCGAAGGCATCTTCTGCACAGTGGTCGATGAAGACTGCATCCATCTCTCTTTCGTGCTCGCACCTTCCGGCCAAAGCTCTGGATCTCGCTGTGGTTCGTCTTATGCTGCCGCTGCGAATGACTGCGCTTTCAAGATCTATATAGACGAGCTTATCAAGGCCGTGCTGCTTGGGAGAGATCCCCGCGAGGTCTGCGATCCTTCCATTCCTTGCAGAAATCTCGACCTGGCTATCGACAGCTCTGCCGATCACAGTGCCGTTGACTGAGACCAGCTCGCCGGGCAATACCCCGGATAAGATGCGCCGGACGAGATCTCCCTCAATGAATATATTCTGGAGTTGTAATGGATCGAGAAGATCGAGCGCCAGATCATTTGCGAGGCAGATCGCCAGGTTCACTGCTGCGTCATCTTCATCTCCCCTGAGAATGGATACAAACCTTCCGCCGCAGTCGATCTGAATCAGCGGCTTTCCAGAACCTGCTGCTCTTGCCACCAGCGATCCGAAGGCAAGCCCGCTCTCAGCCGTCTTGGCATGGCTAAGCAGAAAGATGAGATCATTCGAGGCTTCGAGGTCCCGGACGGACTGGCTGGGCGAACTCCTCGGGCTGATCTTCAGGATATCTTCAAGTCCCGCGTCCATGAGAGCTACCCTGCCCATCGTCCCTCCCAAGACTGCAGTGACGCTGCCCATATTCTTCAGACGGGAGATCAGCCTCAGGGCGGAGCCGCTGTCTATTATCTCAGGTCCGTGGAGGACCAGGCCTATTCTCAAAGCAGATCTTTATCCACCCGTCTCAAGATTTTCGTCCTGCATCTTGACAGCGTCCATCATCTCTTGAGTCTGCCTGAACCTCTCCTGGATCTGCTCAAGAGTCATGCCCTCAAGCTCCTTCCTCTCAGGAGGCTTCTCGATAATCTCCAACATGTCCAGGCGATAATAAAGGCCGGTGCTGTCTAGAAAGGCCCACTTCTGGCCATCCTCTTCGACTTTGAGCACCTTGACCTTACCTATGGTGCCTGTACCTTTGTAGCGCACAAGGCTGTCTTCCCTTATCTCATCCATGACAAATCCACCATTATTTCTTCATGATTCTGGAAACAGTTACAGCTTCCGAACTATTATGTTGCCTGCATCTTCGTCCAGTCGAACATCCAGCCCAAGAATCTCCGCCCCTCCCTGTCGGCTCAAGACAACCATGCTGTGAAACTCATCGCTAGCGCAGAGCACGTCCTGCTCCGGATGGGTTCCCGGCTCGATCTTGCAGCTCAAGCGGGTGCATGGTCCAATTGAGATCACAGTCTTCAGGCGGCGAGAAGCGGGATGGCCTTTGGGAAGCACAATCAGAGGTGAGCCCATCTCACGGAGCTGAAAAATTGTGCAGGCAAGGGCACGCATAACCTTCTCGCCAAGGCCCCAGGAGGAGGCTACCATCAGGTCCTCTGGCTCGGTGAAGAGGATCGTCTCCTCCGACTCGGTCTCAAGATAAAAAAATGATCCATTGGTCTTGGCTATGGCTATGGTGCCCTTTTTGCCAGATAGATAGGCTATCTCATCCTCTTTTATGGGTATATGCATGGCTTCTTTCTAGACTGCTTTGACGTTCCTGGATTGGCATGATGGACATACAGGCCTTCTGCCCATGCCTTTGAACTTGTTCTTGCAGTCCTGACACTCAAAATCTTTGGCGGCCAGTGTTTCGATATTTCCTATGTCCGGCCCGCCCCCGACGGTGCACATCTCTTCTTCACCTCCTCTTGAGCTTACTCTTTCGCTTCTGAATATTTAAAAACGGCGGAAAATCATAAGCAGATCTTCCGGGTTAGAAGCTCAGTGCCCCTTTGGGGCAGGCCTCAACGCATCTGCCGCATTTGATGCAGTCAGGCTTCTCCAGGATCTCATTTACGGGAAGCTGCATAGGGCAGACCTTCTGGCATTTGCCGCAATCGATGCACCTCTCTTTATCCACTTTGAGCTGGTATTTCCTGCCGCCAAGCGTTCTCTGCAATGTGCCCATGGGACAGAATGAGCACCATGCCCTCGGAGCTATAATCACCCCAAAGAGAATGGCAATCGATGTGGTGATTATGCAGAGGGTCACAAAGACCATTCCTATTCTGTCAACCATTCCTGCGGTATTCATGATTCGATAGACCATGAATCCCATGAGAAGAATGAATATGGGAATGCGGATCCACATGCTCTGAAATTGCGCTGGAATCCTGAGCCTTCGGCTGACTGGAGAGATCCAGAAGTCAACGAAGCTGCCCCTGGGGCAGAGGTTTCCGCAAAACCAGCGTCCTCTAAAGGGAGCGATGATCATCAGGCTGGCAAAGACCAGGAGGAGGAGATATCCGAGTTTGGGGTAAAATATGCCACCTATAGATACAATTAGGACTATAATTCCAAGATACGGCGTGATCTTCAGCATAGTCGAGTCACCAATTTCAGATCGCTTTCTTTATCGAAGCCGGAGAAAAAACGTTTCCATACAGGATGGAAAGACGACCTATTTTTGAGGCGCCTTCCAGCCGAGTTTCCCCTTCCAGTCGTCATACTTCAATGAGAACCTCAATTCCGTTCTGTACGCAATTATATTGCCCTGATCATCTATTTTGACATCCAGCTCATTGACCTCGGCTATCTTGAGGTTCCAGAGGGATCGTGATGCCATCTTGATTGCATTTTTAGCGGCCTCTTCCCAGCTTGTGGGAGACGACCCGACAAGCTCAATGATCGGATAAACGCGCTCTTGCATCATGCTACTAACTGATGCTTCAATGTCTATATATTTTTCCAGGTTTATGTCAGAAGGCCTCATTTTGAGCCCCCATATCAAGAGGGCCGCATCTCAGCTCAAAGCTCAAAATGGGTGCTTAAATATCCAGCCAACGCAAATCTCATTAACAATTGTAAATTGACCGAAAGGGTTTTTGCGCTATAGCAGATCCCAGTATGGTTAGAGCAGATAGGAGCCGTTTGCCGGACCTGGACAGATGGATCATCCGACGGAAGGGGAGTGGAGAATGAAATGTTGATATCTTTGCCTGATGGCAGCAGAAAGGAGATGGCCGAGGACGGCGTGCGGATAGATGAGATCTTAAGAAAGCTCGGAATCAATCCAGAGGAGGTCATCGTGGCCAAGAACGGAATGATAGTTCCTGAGGAGGAGACTGCAAGCTTCTCAGACGAGCTGAAGATCGTGCGCTTTGTACACGGAGGATAGGACGCAGAGATGATAATCCTTCCTGTTGATCGATTTCATTATTCGCTGAAGTCTTTAGCTGAGACTCTGATGGAGAGGCCATGCTGAGCGATGAAGACGAGAAGAGATACAGCCGGCAGATCCTTCTCTTTGGTTTGGAGGGGCAGGAGAAGCTGAAGAGGTCAAGCGTCTTGATTGCCGGGGCTGGGGGCCTGGGTTCTGTCATCTCCTATTACATGGCCGCGGCAGGCTTTGGCAGGATTCGAATTGTGGACTGTGATGCCGTCGAGCTCTCCAACCTCAACCGCCAGATCATCCATGCCCATGCCGACATTGGAAGGGACAAAGCCCTCTCGGCCAGTGATGCCCTGACTGGCGTCAATCCAGAGATAGAGGTCGAGGCCCTGGTGGAGACGATCTCAGAGGAGAATGTCGATCAGCTACTGAAGGGATGCGATCTGATCATGGACGGCATGGACAGCTTCTCTGCAAGGTATATGCTCAACGGCGCAGCTTTGCGAAATAATATTCCCCTATTTCACGGTGCCATCAGCGGCTACCAGGGTCAGGTGGCGACAATCATTCCCGGCAGGACCGCATGCCTTCGCTGCATCTTTCCACATGCTCCGCCTCCATCCGCCTTTCCGGCATTGGGAAGCACATGCGGCGTCATAGGCTCCATCCAGGTGACTGAGGCCGTTAAGTATGTCATCGGCGCCGGCGAGCTTCTTCTTAACCGCCTGCTCCTCTGGGATGGTCTAAACGGCTGCATGGACCAGGTGGAGTGCGAGATCAATCCCGGCTGCGTTCAGTGCTCTAAAGGAGGCCGATCCCAGGTCTGAGCCGGCAAAGAGAGGCTAAGGGCTGAAATGGCGGGTATTAATAGCAATTACAACAGAATAGGATCGATGAAGATCAATGACCAAGGGATGTAACTTATGAGCGAAAGCAAGAGTGCGCTGCTGGTGATGGGCTGCCCGGAGGTGCCGGTGCAGATGAGCATGGTCATATACCTCACCCATAAGCTGAAGAGGTCAGGCTGGGATGTGACCGTGGCAGGGACCAATGCCGCGACCAAGCTGCTTAAGGTAGCGGATCCGGAGGGACATTATGTTCAGAAGATGGTCGATTTGGACAATCTTATAGCCGACGTGGTTGAGAAGAAGATCGACTTCGACCTCTGTTTTGCCTTTATGCACAGCGATGCAGGCATGACATACGGGGCGACGTTTTCCGCCATCTCAAAGGCAAAGCTTTATGCTGTGGTCTTCGGCAAAAAAGCAGAGGCACTCGGAGATAGCATCGACTATCCCGCTGAGAAGATCGTGGCTGTGGCAACGCATAATCCAGCACCCCTCAAGAGCAAGATAGACAAGGTGGCTTTATGAGCTGCATCGAGCAGATGAAGTACAAGCTCCACCTGGAGCGAACCTCTTTCAAGGAAGCTCGGGAGTACATCGAGAAGAACTCGGAGGAGGTCTATTATGTCGATCCCGGCTACAAGATCTTCAAGGAATATTATATCATAGGCATCCCGCCTGTGGTCATGGGCGTTCGGGGAAAGGAGATGCTCTTCACTTATGTCAAGCCCTGCCACGGAACATTCGTCATGGGGATTGATTCCGAGGAGGAGATCTCAAGGCTTCGGGAGAACGAGGCTAAACGGATCAAGAAGTCTCTGAAGAGCGGTGATAAGGCAGGATCGAAGACCGAGGCGGCTGCTCCAGCGAGCTTCTCCGAGATGTACAGGAGATAGGCGGGTCTCTGACATGCAGGTTAAGGTCCTGGCCTTTGCTGGCTTTCGGGAGATTCTGGGACGGGAGAGGGGGGTTGATCTGGAAGAGGCTGCCAGCGTAAGGGATTTGCTCGATGCCCTGGCATCGACAAGCCCCAGGTTCAAGGAGACAGCCTTCGAGCCCTCGGGGGCTCTCAGGGATTATGTGCTGCTCATGGTCAACCGCAAGAGGATAGATCCTGAGCTGGATCTCGCAAGAACTCTGGCCGAGGGCGATGAGCTGGCGATCTTCCCGCCTCTCGCAGGAGGTTAGGAGGCTCATGATTGAGATCACCGACGAGGAGATTTCGCTGGATCGGATGATTCAGAGGGCCCGGAGCAATGATGCGGGGGCTATTGTAAGTTTCCTCGGAACTGTCAGGGACGACGGGATAGAGAGGATGGAGGTCGAGGCCTTTCGGGTGGCGGCACTTGAGGAGCTGGAGGCTATCAGGGATGAGGCTATGAGCCGATTCTCTCTGAAGGCTGCTGAGGTCGCTCACAGGACCGGCAGCCTGGATGTGGGTGAAGGCATCGTGGCCATAGTCTGCTCCGCGGCACACAGGGATGAGGCATTCGCAGGTTGCCGCTACATCATCGATCAGCTCAAGAGCCGGGCACCCTTTTGGAAGAAGGAGATCTCAGGGGAAGGCGAGCGGTGGGTGGAAGGAGTATGAGCGAGACGGATTTGTTGGTGGTCTTTTGCACAGCCGCTCCGAGCGAGGCGGAGACCCTGGCCGGGCGCCTGGTGGAAGAGCGGCTTGCTGCCTGCGTGAACATCGCCGCCGTCCGATCCTGCTACCTCTTGGGTGGGAAGCTGCGGAGGGACGATGAGGCGTTATTGATCATCAAGACCAGTAAGAGCCTCCTCGAGCCTCTCAAGAAGAGAATACTGGAGATTCACAACTACTCCCCTCCCGAGATCATAGCTTTGCCGGTTGTAGAGGGTTACTTGCCATACATCGAGTGGGCTTTTGCAGGCGTCGGTTAAACCTTTATAAAAGCCGCTTCATTCTCAAGGCAATGGCCAGAGATCTGAGTGAGAGAGACTTGCAGGTTTTGTTCAAGCTTGTTCCTGAGCTTGAGGCCTTGCAGAAGAAGGGAATGGTCATCGAGTACATGAACATCCTGCCGCCGGTCGCTAACCACCACTCCAGGAGCGAGGAGGAGTTCGAGCAGCGATTAAAAGGGCTGCCGGACGAGGATATGCGCTACCTCGCAGACCTGGTTTTGGAGGGGGTCGAGAACACAGGGTGCCTGCGGCCAGAGTTTGCAGAGGTCTTCTTTGTAGCTGCAGGAAAGAGGCTTGGAGAAGCTGTGGCCGACAGTCTGCGTGAGGCCTACGAGGAAGGAGGGTCTTGCGGCGGGTGAAAGGCTTTTCGGGCTTTCTAAAGCATCATGACGCTGAATTTTGCCTTTGCCAGCCCGTGCATCTTTCTGTTCAGCGTCAGGAGGGCTATTCTCACCTGATCTGCGGCTGCAAGGAATAGGCAATCGTAGAGAGTCGTCGCTAAGAGAAACTGTTTGTGGAGGTCCCCTTGCAGACTACTTCTCTTTTCTTCTCCATTATATGCACTCTTCCTGGCATGCGCAGATCGATTATGTGAAGTGAATTACCATCCGCGTTCTACAGACGAATTAGGATTGCACATGGAATTTCGGCCAGTTTTTTTTATCGGGATCGATTGTCCTAAAGAAGATTCTTGGCCTGCACTGCGCACGCGGGGGAATTCTCTGCTTCTATACTGCTTTCATGTTTCGGGTGCGATTTAGGGATTCATGGATGGTTTTTTTCTGACTTTGCCTGAATCAATCACATAATTGCTGTAGCAAGTAACATTTCCCTTGCCGGCAATTCCGAATAGAGTACATTGTTCATTTGTACATGCTATATCTTAAAATCGTGGCTTTAGCCCTCTCTTTCCAAATTGCTACACCCCATGTGGCATATATACATTGCAGATATTAATAGAAGCCTATTGAAGACTTGCGATCCGTTCATGGGAACGACAAGGATTTCTGTTGTTGTATCAATGGGATATGGACTTAACCGCGGATGTATACTAATAAAAAAATAATAAAGTATCCTTCAATTACACAAGCAGATCCATGAATTCATAGAACGCTTCGGGATCAGCTCCGCTGATAATAACCTCGCCACTTTCAATGGCCATTTGAGGATCGAGTTTCCCCAGCCCCAGGTTTTTCCATACCAGCGAATCCGTAGTGATGGTGAACTCTGCATTCTCTGCGACTTTTGGCAATGCCTCAAGAATGCCCATCCTGACATGCAGTGAGTAGTCTGATGGCTCGCTGCTGTTCTTCATGTCTGTCAAGCCTAGGGCAACAACCATATCCTTATCCAAGGATTTGGTGGCGTTTAGTCTGACAGCCATTATCCTTAAGAGATCATTCATTGGCATCAGCGGCACCACGCGGTCATCAATGCCTGCAAACCCGAGCGGAGCTACCTTAACCTGTCTCGTCTCCAGGAGGTACTCGGACAGCAGGTAATTTCTCTCC
>JBFYLF010000043.1:0-11565 GCA_041305505.1 Methanothrix sp.
GTCTTCCTCGTGGCGGAGAGCGGGGTGCACAGCCACGAGGATGCCCTTCGGATGATGGCGGCAGGGGCGGATGCGCTGCTCGTTGGGACCGAGCTGATGGGCGATCAAAAAAAGCTGGGGGAGATCAACCGGATTTAGTGAGCGGTTTTCTGCGAGGCCTTGAAAAAAAAATCCCTACGCTACTTCGACCTGTATCCTGCCTATGAAAAGGCTCTCATCAACAGGCGCTGCGACTAGGTCCTCTTTCAAGGCCAGCAGATGCGCCTCAATGGCTTCTTTGGTGTTTTTCATGGTTTCATCGATGGTTTCTCCTTGAGAATAGCATCCTGGCAGAGCTGGAACCTCGGACCAATAGCCGCCTTCCTCCGCTTGATGTATCAGAATGGTGTAGTCCATTATCAATCACCTTTTAAGAGTCTCAGGAAATCCTCATCATCCACCCCAGATTTTCGTATTGCCGATTTGAGAAGACCTATCTTTAGATCTCCAGAGACGGGGATGGTTAGAAGCTGGCCGTTTGGCATCGTGATATTCACATGGGTCGCCTTTGCCCTGGCGCACAACTCCGCCAGCCTTGACAAAAGCCTTAATTGCATCCTTGCCAGAAACGCCCCTCATCAGGCTCAAAGCTAATCAGCCTCAAATACCAGTTATCTATGCTCGGTCCCTTTTTATACATGTAGCTTTCGCGAAATCTAATGGAATCGATGGCAAAGGAGGAAGCCGCCTCTGGTGGCTGAGAGCGGGGTGCGCAGCAGGGATGACGCCCTGCGAATGATTTCAGCTGGGGCGGATGCGCTGCTCATTGGGACGGAGCTGATGAGCGACCCAACGAGGCTTCGTGAGCTGAACCGGGTATAAATATTCAGACCAGCACCTCTTCCACCGGCCTTCGGGGAGTATGCTTCGCAGGCTCTGCGTATCCCATACGGATGAGCAATTGAGGATATTTCACATCCAGGATCTCTGCCATCTCCTGCCTCAATTCCGGAATAGCTACAGGCTGGCTGAATAGGTCAAAGCGGACATCAAGCTCCGTCGCCTTCAGGAAGAGGGTCTCGAAGAGTACGCCGGCTTTCAGCCAGGTCATCTTGTCCTCTTTTTCAGTCGACAGGACGCCGACCGCCGGAGAGGCCCTCATATAAGCCGTCTCGATCCGGGCCCGAGATGAGGACATGTCAAATGTCCCGAAGATGAATGAGCCGAAGTAGGACTCGAAGTCCGTATAGCCGAAGGCATAGCCTGGAAGCCCGTCCTTTTCATCGGACGTATTAGGCCGAACCCAGGATGCAAGCTCCTTTCGAAATGCCTTGTTTCCGAGCTGGATCTTATGAGCCCTCTCAAGAACATTCGCCATTGCATCTTTTCCTTCGCTGCCCGTCAGGATATCGAGCTTGAAGCCCTCTTTGTTTATGCATCCCTTCAGCTTACCGAGCTCTTCATCGCCAATTGCCCTGCTCTCAAAGCCCTTCCTGTTTGTATGCCGACGGGTGATCTGGCGGAAGAGATCAGAAAAGCGAGGATCTGCTGCTTTTTTGGAGAAGCGTATGGCTGCGGTCCGCGCCCCGGACAGGCCGTCGGGCAGGCATGATATATCATAGCCGAATCCGAAGTGCTCGGCTGCTATGAGAAGGTTTGCCAGAAGACAGCCATGACTCAAATAAAGAGTCCTGTCCGTTGGATCGACGGATGACAGAGCCCGACCAAAATCGGCGATTATGGAGATCTCATTCTCCTTTACCGAGAACTTCCAGGGCTGTGTATTGGGCCCGGAGGGGGCAAGAACAGCATACCGGAGCAATCCCTTCATCTGATCGAAAAAATCCCCTGAGACGGGAAAGTCCTCCTCCCGAACATCCCAGGCCGCCAATTTATCGCTCAATTCAGACCATCTCCTCTGAAGGGAATTAGTTGCTCATCCTTGGTACATTTATTTATCGGAAGAGAGCATCTCTGCTTTGTAAATGGCGGATGTAAGATGACCTCTTATGTGAATACTGCTGTGAATCCCAAGAGGATCAGAATCCTGGGCGATGCCCCGATCGGTAAGGGGCCGGTGATATACTGGATGAGCCGGGACCAGAGGGTGAATGACAACTGGGCGCTCCTCTACGCCCAGGAGCTGGCGAACAGAAATGAGGCTGCACTGGCCACGATCTTCTGCCTGACACCCGACTTTTTGCAGTCCTGCAGCAGACAGTACCATTTCATGATCGAGGGGCTAAGAGAGGTGGAGGGAAATCTGAGGAAGCTGAACATAGGCTTCTTCCTGGCTTTTGGAGACCCGAAGAGAGAGGTGCCGGCCTTTCTGGAGGAGAGCGGCGCAGGGGCGCTGGTCTCGGACTTCTCGCCCTTGAAGGTAAGCAGAGGGTGGAAGAGGGAGGTCGCAGATCAGATCGGAATACAATTTTATGAGGTCGATGCTCATAATATCATCCCATGCTTTTATGCCTCGCAAAAACAGGAATGGGCTGCATACAGCTTCCGGCCCAAGGTCCACAGGCTCTTAAACGAATTCCTTGAGCAATTCACGAATTCCTTGAGCAATTCCCGGCAGTAGAGCGGCACCTGATCAAATGGCAAGAGGGCGGGGAGAATGACTGGGAGAAGGCTGAGAAGAGCATCAGGGCCGAGGCTGTCCCGGATGTGAAATGGATCGAGCCAGGAGAGGCCGCAGCCAGGGCCCAACTCTCTGACTTTCTCAGCCGCAGGCTGCACCGCTATGATTCGGATAGAAATGATCCAACGCTTGATGGTCAGTCCAATCTTTCGCCGTATCTTCACTTCGGCCAGATATCGGCTCAGAGGGCTGCGATCCAGGCACTGGCCGGCACTGCTGACACAACTTCATTTCTTGAGGAGCTGGTTGTTCGAAGGGAGCTGGCGGAAAATTTCTGCTACTATAATCCCAATTACGACTCTGTCGCCGGCTTTCCAGACTGGGCGAAGGAGACATTGAGGTCTCATGAAAGGGACCGTCGAGAGTATCTCTACAGCATATTGGAGCTTGAGGCTGCCAGGACGCATGACGATCTTTGGAATGCTGCTCAAAAGGAGATGCAATGCCTGGGAAAGATGCACGGCTACTTGAGGATGTACTGGGCAAAAAAGATCCTGGAATGGACGAAGTCCCCGGCTGATGCGATGCGCATCGCAATATACCTAAACGATAGATATGAGCTTGACGGGAGAGATCCAAACGGCTATACGGGCATAGCCTGGAGCATAGGCGGAGTGCACGATAGAGCCTGGAAGGAGAGGGAGATATTTGGAAAGGTCAGGTACATGAGCTATAACGGAGCACGGGCCAAGTTCGATGTGAAAGCCTATATCAATAAGGTAGAGTCGCTATGCGAGAGAGAAATGCAAAAAGCCTGAGGCAGAGGATTTCAGCCTTCTATAGTAGCCTGACAATAGCTGAATTCAGAGAGCCTCTGAATGCTTCAAGCCCAGTATTTCGCCGACTTTGACGCCCACCAGCTTCCAGACGCTGCTGCGCTCCCCGGTGAGCAGTGCCTCGACCGGCTCATCTGGAGAGTGCCCCAAAGCAGACATGACATTCGGTGAGAGATTCTTCCCCTTGATCAGCTCCACAAACTTCACTCTCACAGAGTTCTTGATCTCTTGATCCAGGACCTCTTCGAGTCGCCCCGGAATGGCTACGAAGGCAAAACTGGAGAGATCTTGATCAAACTTTTCAACCTCGACTGTCACAAATGGGTTTTGTTTGAAGTGCGATACCTTTTTCCCGTACTTCGTTGAGAGGAAGTACATGAATTTGCCATCGAATATGTAGAGGAATGGAGCTATGTAAGGATGGCTCTCTCCCTTGAAAGCTATGCGGCAGATGTACTCGTCCTCGATCAGCCGGTCGTATTCCTGCTTCTTCATCGAAGGCATCTTGAAGATCATCATGGACTATCACAATTCCGTTGATGCTGACATATTATTTCAAAGACGCTCATGGAATCGTTCAATCACATAGGAACCCTATATAATCCATGCCTATCAAGCCCAGGTCGGAAATCAAGATCTATTCATCCGACCAGGCTCAAATGGAATCGGGCTGCAATACTATGACATAACCACATTGGCCCGCGGAGAAGACTGCAGGATGACAATTGGGTTTAAGATAGTCATATTAGATATCTTTAAATATTTCACGCGTCTAATATATCTTCAATTTCAATTTAGAGGTAGGTGAAAGAAAAATGGCGGGCGCATTGGATGAGTATAAAAAGCTCTTTAGGGAAGCTACTGTTGCTGACCAGATGAAGCTGTTCCAGCTTCATATAGCCATCTATCTGGTAGTGAATATTATTTGGCTGGGCTTGAACATGATGGGCACAATAACCATCGCCCCTGCATTGGCAATGTACTACTCTCCTGTAGGATGGGGTTTGCTTGTAATTGTCCACTACTGGTTCTATGTCCGGGGGGCAGAACACCTCTGCATGCTCAGGGAGGATCTGGTGGAGGCGAAGATAAAATAGTCATTCCATTGGCAGGCACGGCCCACCCCAAAAGGGTCATGCCGCAGTCATACTTTTTTTTAATCGCATAGGTTAATTCAGGTGAGTTGATAAAAGCCAGAGTCAAAGGGGAAATTATAAATGAAAAATATCAGAAGAGACGAGATTCCAAAGCTCATTTTGTGCATAATTGCATGCCAGGCAGCCGGATCTCTTGGGTCCATCTTCACAAACATGTCGGTTGCCACCTGGTATCCCACTCTTGCCAAGCCCTGGTTCACCCCGCCCGGTGGGGTGATTGGAGCTGTCTGGATTCTTCTCTTCACACTGATGGGCGTCTCCCTGTTTCTGGTTTATCGCGAAGGCTTCTCAAGCCCTGCTGTCAAAGTCGCCATTTATCTATTTGCGGCTCAATTTGTCTTCAATATACTCTGGTCAGGAGCATTCTTCGGCCTGAGATCGCCCGTGGCTGGATTGGCTGTGATTGCTCTGCTATGGATCATGATACTCCTGACAATCATCAAGTTCTGGCATGTCTCGAAAGAGGCCTCATTGCTCCTGATCCCCTACATTGCATGGGTCAGCTTCGCAGCCTATTTGAATTACAGCATTATGCTCCTCAATCCTTGAGCAGGAGGGCTATACATCATCAGAGCAGCCCTCCACTCCGTACAGCCGACATCCAGGCACGAAAGAGCTTAATTCCATACCAACTGCACTCCGATCTAGTTACCATGAAAATTGCTCTATTGCAGCTCAATCCAACAGTAGGGGATCTTCGGGGCAACAGCAGCCTGATCTCCTCGGCCCTTCGCGTGGCGAAGGATGTGGATCTTGCAGTGACATCAGAGCTGGCACTCCTCGGCTATCCTCCCAGGGATCTGCTGCTCAACTCAGATTTTATCGAGCAGAGCTGGGCGGCTTTGCGCCGTCTGGCCGAAGAGACGAGCAGCCTTCCCCCGGTCCTTGTGGGCCTGGCAGAGCCAAATAAGAGCGAGGTGGGCAGGCCTCTCTACAACTGCGCAGCCCTTCTGCAGGGTGGTCGGGTCGAGAGGACGTTTAAGAAGACATTGCTTCCCACCTACGATGTATTCGACGAGGATCGCTACTTCGAGCCCGCTGCAGAGCCCCAGATCCTGAGAGTAGGAGAAGAATCCTATGGAATTTCCATCTGCGAAGATATCTGGAACGACAGGGACTTCTGGAAGCGCCGCCGCTATCACACAGATCCGATAGAGGAGCTTGTGGCGGCTGGCGCATCGGCAGTGATCAATCTATCAGCCTCGCCGTTTACTGTTGGAAAGCAAAGACACCGTGAAGCCATGCTGGCCGGGCTCTCCAGGAAGCATCGTATCCCCTTCGTCTATGTCAATCAGGTTGGAGGCAACGACGACCTTGTGTTCGATGGCAGAAGCTGCGTCTTCGACGGGGATGGCAGGCTCATCGCAAGAGGCAGGGGCTTTGAGGAGGATCTGATAGTCGCAGACCTGAGGCAGTCCGGCCGATCCAAATCTGAGAAAGAGACGTCTGAGAGCTGTATTGCAGAGGATGACTTCACGCCGGAGTCGGAGATCTGGCGGGCGCTGGTCCTGGGGACAAGAGATTATGTTCACAAGTGCGGCTTTTCCGGAGCACTCCTCGGCCTCTCGGGAGGAATAGACTCAAGCCTCGTGGCTGCGATAGCAGCATCGGCTCTAGGGCCTGAGAACGTGCTTGGAGTGATCATGCCATCCCCATTCACCAGTCAGACCAGCATAGAGGATGCAGAAGCTCTCGCGAGAAGCCTTGAGATCAGAACGATCAGCATTGGCATCACCGAGATCATGGGCTCCTATGATAAGGAGCTTGCAGCCCCATTTCGGGGCAGAGAGAGGGATGTGACAGAGGAGAACATCCAGGCCCGCATCCGTGGAAACCTTCTCATGGCCCTCTCAAACAAGTTCGGCCTGGTCCTGCTGACGACTGGAAACAAGTCGGAGCTGTCTGTTGGATACTGCACCATCTACGGAGACATGTCCGGGGGCCTTGCCGTAATCTCTGATCTGCCCAAGACCTCCGTCTACAAGCTGGCCGTGTGGCTGAACCGCCAGATGAAAAGGGAGAGCATTCCCGCCCGGGTCATCTGCAAAGCGCCGACTGCGGAGCTACGCTTTTGCCAGACAGATCAGGACAGCCTTCCTCCTTATGAGACCCTGGACGACATACTTGAGAGATATATCGAGAAGCACCAGTCAAGAGCCGATCTGCTGGCCGCAGGCTATGAAGAAGGCATGGTTGACAGAATTTTATGCCTTGTGAAAAATGCTGAATTCAAGCGGCGTCAGGCAGCGCCGGGGCTGAAGGTCACAGACAGGGCTTTTGGCAGCGGCTGGAGGATGCCTGTGGCCAGCCGGGCCTTGTAGCAAAGAGCGCTATGGCATCGAAGTTCGAGCAAAAGGGCGTTTCGGCAAGGAATGGACAGGCAGCGGCCAATTCTGAGTCTCGTTTATATAGATTCAGCAATAAGACGGCATATACCATGATAGAGAAGGGCTGCAAGGGTTCGATTGGCACCATGCGCCGACAAGCCATCATTTCATTGGTCCTGCTCTCAGCCATTCTCCTCCAGCCAGTGCTCGCCGCTACAGACCAGCCGCCAGGCCAGAGCCTGATTCTTAATGTCTATCTCGACAGCTCTGGCAAAGCCCTGGTCACAGGTTATGCCGAGAGCCAGGTCGGCCTCTCCTTTCTAAACGGCTCTCAGTTTCGGCTTGAGAACGATTCCCATCAGCTCTATGCCCTTACAGCAGGATTGACGACGAAGAGCGGGGATTTATGGACTCTGCACTTCGACGCAGAAGGCAGATTCGATGATTACCGCGTCACATTTTACATGCCGAACCAGACCAGCCTTGGAGAGATCAATATCTCTCAGGGACTTGGGTATCTCCTATCGGCATCCAATGAGTCGCTTGTGGCTGATGTCCAGGGCTGGGACGTCTCAAACCCCAGAATATCCATAGAGTACCAGCAACCTCTGGCGGCAGATGCAAACAGCCAGCTTCCGCCTCCGCCCGGAGCCCCGGGCGAGGGGGCCGCGCTGGTCATGCTCGTCATAGCAGCAGCTCTGATGATAGCCGGATTTGGCTTTGCAGTCTTCTTGCAGAGAAAGAGGCAGGGCTCGGAAGCAGTGCAGGTTCAGACAAAAAGAGCGGTTACCGGGCCAGGGATGCGATCTGAGAAGGAGCAGAGATCTGAAGCAGCCAGGGGAGAGGCTCTCGATAGCGCCCTGCCGCTGAGCCCATCCGCTTCAGGGACTGAAAGGCCCCTGCCTGCAGAGACCTCGGTTCATGCGAATTTCCCTTCGAAGGAGAGCGACGCCCTGTCGCCAGAAGAAGACTCTCACGAGGGACCAGCGATCTCGCAGGAGAGGTATGAGACCGATGCTCAGATGCCAGCCCGGATGCCAGATCAGATGCATTCTCCATCAAGCATAGCCGCGAAGTCCGAAACCGATGAATGCGAGGTCGAGCCTGAGGCTGCCAGCGCGCCAGGCCCTTCACAAGAGGAGGGGGCGAGTGCGCCCGCCCCTGCAGGGACCTCAGAGGAGAAGCCCCGAAATGACACAATCGCAGTCAGCTCCGAAATGGAGGCTGTCATGCAGACTCTCACAGCCAGAGAGAGGGCGGTTATGAGCACATTGATCTCCCATGGAGGCAGAATGACCCAGGCGGAGATCCGGTATGAGACAGGAACACCTAAATCGTCTTTAACTGGAATATTGATCTCTTTAGAGAGGCGAAATCTCGTAATAAAGAAAGAATGGGGCAGAACCAACATCATCGAACTCTCAGAGTGGTTTTTATCGAAAAGAGAACGTTCTTGAACCTTTTCTGCCAGGCGGGTGAGATGAGATCTGCTCCATCAGAAATCGTTCGTTCGGCTCTTGGCTTTTCTATCGTTCGAGATGATGTGTGATCATCCGGTCGGAGGATTTCCGGGCCGGATTTGATGAACGGGTATGTCGAGTGGGGTTCATCAAATCGAAGAGATTGAGGTTGATTTACAATGAAGTACACAGATATCCTGGGCAAGATGGCTCTGATCGCCCTTGCCGCCGTCTGCCTTCTGGCAGCTCCGGCTCTGTCAATGCCCATGGGCGACAACAACTGCCGACATGGGAATGGCGGTATGCCTTGCATGATGAACAATCTGACGCCAGAGGAGATGGAGAACATGACTCTTGGCGAGCTCAAGGAGATGAAGCAGCAGGCATGCAACGAGAGCGGAAACTGTATGCAGATGGGTGAAGGCCAGAAGCGCGCCGGAAACGGCGGAGAGTGTGGAGCGCCCGGCCAGATGATGGGCCGGGACGGCCAGGGTGGCCGGATGATGGGCGAGCAGAGGAATGGAATGAACGGAGAAGAAGGCCGGATGATGAACAGAGATGGAGCCGGATGTGACGGACCCGGGATGGGCGGTTCTGGCAGGATGGGCTCTCCGTTGATTCTACTTGTGGGCGATCTGAGTGTGGACGAGCTTGGCAGCATGACCCTCGATGAGATCAAAGATCTGGCGAAGACTAAGATGCAGGAGCTGGAAAATATGACTCTTGCGCAGGTCAAGCAGCTCGAAGAGAGCCAGATGCAGACGAGGGAGAATTTGACCCTTGCAGAGATCAAGGAAGAGAACAGAAATATGCACCAGATGGAGAGAATTCTAAGCCTGGCCGGTGCATTGGACGAGCCTCAGGCTTGATTTCCGACTTAGAAATCCCTATGATGAGTTCCCCTCCAAAGACAAGAGAGAAGAAAATACGGGCGGCGGCCTCTCAGAGTGTCGACGCCCCACTATTTTTCTTATCAGGATAGGCTTATAATCAATAATCGCACTTGGTTCATGTGAGAATTGCCAATTTCAAGGGGAAGCTACCGATTCAGAGGAAGGCGTAATCTGATGATTGACATTTGTAGAAGGTTTCTGTGCATGGGTCTTGCAGGATTGCTCACCATTGCTCTATGCGGCGTATCCTGGGCCGAGACTGATGAGGCCTGCAATGCGAGCGTGCCGGACGGGGAGATGGGACCCCAATGCAGGATGATGCAGCCCCATAACGAGGGCTTTCCGATGGGCGTTCCACTGGAGGCGCTATACAGCGGACATGGTTTTGCCTTGAAGGGCAATGAGTCTCATATCCTCAGGCTGAAGATAGAGGCTATCATGCCCCTCCAGCCCGGTCAGATCAGAGATCTCCTCTCCTCCAACAAGAGCCCAGAGGAGATCAGAGACGACATCCAGTCGGGAGAGGGAGGCGAGAGGGCCTTTCGCGGCAGCATGATACTGGATCACAGCATTTACCCGCTGGTCAATATAACCATATTCTCTCGCGAAAATAATTCGACGAGCATCCAGGCGGATCTGATCGATAACAGCCAGCAGCCGGCGGAGAGCGCCACTCTAGCAGGCAGTCTGACAGTTGAGATCTCTCCAACTGAGGGAGGAGTGATCGGGAGGGGAGAGATGGATATTCAGATCGACCAGAGCTACGAGGCTTACACCATCCTGCTCGACATGGAGCCGCCAAGGAATGGCCGGATGAGGGAGCGATGAGGGGATGAGGCCATAGCGCCCTCAAGTCCTGCTCTGAAGAGGATGATGGCTTTTTCAAGGCAGGCAGCAGCGGCAGCCGCAGTGATTCTCCTCTTGACATCTTGCGGCCTTGGGGATGGTCGGCAACTCTTCCTTAACGTTTATGTGGATGAGAGCCCCGGAAAAGCCCTGATTGTGGGAAATATCGACGAATCGGGGGGCCTCGCATTCCTCGAAGGATCAGAGAGCGTCATTGAGGACAATGGCCAGATCTATGCCGTATCTAGCTCGCTTGTGCAGCAGGAAGAGGGTGGCTGGAGGATCAATTTTCCGGCAAGCGGCGGATATGGACAGTACCATGCAGTCTTTCTGGTGTTGGGAGGCTTCTCCTTTAAGGAGATCAACTGCAGCGAGGGTCTGGAGATTCTCACAACATCTTACAACGGCTCCATAATTCTCGATGTTCAGGGCTTTGATCTGATTGATCCTCAGGTCAGCTTCAAGTACGCCCTGGAATGATCTCCTGTTCGAATCGCATTTTTTGAGATGATCTCCTAACTTTTCTTGAGCTGCCTCAAATAGCTGGATATATCTCCTTGGGCAATAGGCTCTGCCATGAAGATGATCTGGGCTGTGATCCGGCCTGAGGTTGTGGACAGGACTGTAAAGGCCCTGACTGCCGGGGGATTTGGAGCCATGACGCGCTTTGATGTCTATGGCAGAGGAAAGCAGAAGGGCGTCTTCGTGGGCGGCGAGAACTATGATATGCCAAAGACTGTTCTGATGCTGGTGGTCGACGGATCTGACGTGGAAGAGGCCGTGAAGATCATAGAGGAGAGCGCCAGGACGGGCAGCATTGGGGATGGCAGGATCTTCGTTGTGCCTGTGGACGAGGCGCACACCATTCGAACCGGGGAGATGGGGCTTTGAGAGTTCGATCAAATTAGATTGTGTTTGTCAGTATGAACGCAGCAATGAACATTCCCCAGGTCAGGTATAGCCTGCGAATCTGGGCACGCCCCTCTTCTATTGTGCTGCTATGCATAAGCCGACGGGAGAAATAGGACATGAGAAGATCGGCTGGCAGGATGAGCAGCAGATAGTCATATCCCAGCCAGCCCATCAGGAAGGGAAGCCAGCTGAGCATGATGAAGATGGCAAATATACCGGCCGAGAGGCGGAGGGCATAGGCTTTGCCCTTCATTTTGGCGATGCTTCTTGAAGATCGGAGCTCATCGCCTTTGACATCCATTGCATCGGATGCGATCTCCTCTCCAAGATCGAAGAGGAAGGAAAGAGCTGCAAAGGTCAGCACAATGCCGTTTATCGCCCCCACGACGGCTCCGCCTATGATGACTGTCATGGCAACGCAAGAGGCCACGGAGAGGTTTCCCAAGAGGCCCATCTCCTTGAGCTTTATGTTATAGAGAAAGGCGAGCGCCCAGGCAGCCACAGCCAGTGCCAGCACCCGCCATCCGAGAAGGGCTGCCGAAGCCAGGCCGATGGCGGCGAAAAGAAGGGAGAG
>JBFYLF010000044.1:0-8722 GCA_041305505.1 Methanothrix sp.
TCTCACACTCCGGCCCCTGCCCTGAGAGGATGGCCGCCCGCCGCGAGGAGGCCGCGAAGGTGGCCGGAGCAGGAGGCCGGGCGGCGGTGCTCACAGGAGGAGATCCGAGCATCTTCTCATCAGGCTGGAGGATAATTAACGACTCCGAGATGCCTGTTCATATCTGCCCGGGCGTCAGCGCCTTCTCCTCAGTGGCTGCAAGGGCCGGGGCGCCGCTCGTCGGCGACTTTGCCCTGCTCTCATCAGGTCGCGATCCCGATTGGATCTCGAATCTGTCAGGTGCAGGATTCGCCCTGGCCATCTACAACGTCAAGGGAGAGGAGATAGCCCCCGTTCTGGAGAGGCTGGATCCAGGCCGGCCCGTGGTCCTGGCTCAGGATGTGAACAGATCTGATGAGAGGACAATAATGCTTCGCGCCGAGGATATGCTGGCTTTAAGACCTTCTGGGTCCCGCTTCACCCTGATCGTTGCCTCGGCAAAGTCCGAGATCAGAGATGGCAGGATAATCACAAAGAGGGGATACGAGAGCAAATACAGCTATTAAAGGGCTGAAAGAGAATGACCAAAGGCATAATGGAAGGCTATACTGATATCGGGGCACAAACCCCGCAAGCCATGGAGATCAGCAAAAAGAGCAGACGGCTCATCTCTCAGATGATAGGAGACGAGAGTCTTGAGGATCAGATCAAGCAGAGGTGCGTCATAGCCACAGGAGATCCCAGCGTCGCCGAGATCATAAGATTCCAGGGTCACCCTGACAGGGCCGGCCTCGATGCCCTCCAGGAGTCGTCTCCGATCTTCGTGGACATCAACATGGTCAGGGCAGGAGTCCTCAAGAAGGGGCATAAGAGCCCAATTGAGGTCATATTGGGAGCGGGCGATGAGATGGCTCAAAAGCTCGGCGTGACCCGCACATCGGCTGGTGTCATGGCCCTGCAGGAGAGGCTCCACGGCTCAATAGTCGTCATAGGAAATGCCCCCTCGGCCCTTATGACTTTGTGCCAGCTCATAGAGTCCGGGAAAGCCATTCCAAGAATGGTCATAGGAGTTCCCGTAGGATTCGTCAATGCCGCAGAGAGCAAGGAGCTCTTGAGGGAGATGGATGTGCCATCCATATCGACGGTGGGCACCCGGGGAGGAACTCCAATAGCAGTTGCAGCCATCAATGAGATCATAAATGCCTATGCAAGATCCCAATCCTGAAGAGATCATAGGTCCCGTTAAGGTGGTTCCCGTCAAGGCAGCTAAAGAGATCAAAGAGATCACAGATCCCGTCACGGGATTCTCAGTTCAGCCCTCCTGGCTCAGCCTGTGCAATGATCCAGAGGCCCGCGAGAAGATCAGGAGCGGAAGGTGGGTACTTCTCTCCAGCGGACATCTCTGCCGCCGTGGCCTGACAACGGGGACGACAGCCTCTGCTGCCTGCAAGGGAGCCGTCCTCTCCCTTGCCGGGCCGGTGCAAAGCATAGATATCTCGACCCCTGCGGGCATCACAGTCACAGTTTCAGTTGTGGCCAGCAAGGGTTTTTGCCTGGCTGTGAAAGACGGCGGAGACCACAAATTCGATGTGACCTCCGGGCTTGAGATCGCCGCCTCAGCCATCCCGGCAGAAGAGACTGTCCTTGTGGCTGGGAAAGGGGTAGGCAAGATATCTCGCCGGGGCCTGTGCGACGAGGTTGGAAGGCCTGCAATAAGCCCCTCTGCCCGCAGTCAGATCATGCTCGCAATCTCCGAGGCCCTTGAGGAGACGGGCCTTGCAGGGGCGAGGGTTGAGATATCAATTCCCCGCGGCGAGGAGCTGGCCAGCCAGACCCTCAATCCCCGTCTGGGGATAATGAAAGGCATCTCCATACTCGGCTCGACTGGATTCGTGGAGCCCTGGAATGATCACTTCATCGGCGACCGGGAGGTGGAGATCAAAGAGGCCAAAAGGGTTGTTGTGACGACGGGAAGGACTGGCCTCAAGATGAGCCGGGTCCTCTTTCCCGATCACAAGGCAGTGCTCATGGGAAGCCAGCTTGACAGGCTCGAATTCGCCGAGGATCAGGAGAGCATCCTTTGCGGACTGCCGGCCTTGATACTCAAATGGGCCTGGCCAGGGATACTTGAGCAGACAGGCTACGGCACTGTGGCTGAGATGATAGAGAGAGCGCCCGAGCACCCTAACATAGCCAGAGCGCTGGAATGTGCCAAGAGAAAGCTGCCGAGGACCAGAATAGTCCTCCTGGGCCGAGACGGCAGCATCCTGGCAGATGTGCCTTGAGACACATTTTGACACGGGAATGGCATCGGATATCTGAAAGATCCCTGGAAGAGGATATCACAAAGATGCTTTAAAAAGGAAGAACGCAGAGAGTGAACTGAGGATGATAATAATAGGAGTTGGAGCAGGCCCTGGGATGCTAACTGAAGAGGCAGCCCAGGCCGTAACCAGGGCGAGGCTGATTTACGGGTCCGAGAGGGCGATAGATCTCGTCCAAAGGCACATAGACCCGGATTGCATAGTCAAAGTCATCGAGGACTACAAGAATCTCCACGAGCTTTCGGAAGACGCTGCGCTCCTCAGCACAGGCGATCCCATGCTCTCAGGCCTCGGATATCTGAAGGGCCCGGTGATCCCAGGCATATCAAGCCTCCAGGTGGCCTGCGCCCGGCTCAAGATAAGCGAGCTCAAAGTCATTCCCATAACAGTACACGGAAGGAGCCTCGAGCCGGAGATTATCGCCTTCGAGCTACGCAGGGGAAGATCAGTCTTCTTGCTCACAGACGAGCAGACGGATCTGGAATCGCTATGCAAATATCTAGAATCGCAGGGGCTACACAGAAAGGTGGCAGCTCTCTCAGACCTCGGTTATGATGAGGAGAGGATAGACCTGAGAGACACCTCCTCGCCTCCCCGCGCACCTGGCCTCTCCTGCATCGTCATCGGAGACTTCTAGGGATTGCAGACCTTGCAGGGGATGTAGCCCTGCGTCCTGGCTTCATCAATGCTGCTAAAGCTGATGAGGTTCTCGGGCTTGATCTTTTGGGCATAGCGGCAGTCCGGACGGTGGTACTTCTTCGATGTAATGCTGCCGACAAGCAAATCCTCTTCCTCGGATGCTGGCCTGTCGGCTTCTGCCATGGCATCGCTTTCAACTCTCGCCCCGGATTTCGTCTCTCCATCATCCTCTCTCTCTTCATCTTCTTCGGAAGCACCCTCTCCACTCGTCCCCTCCTCTCGGGAGTTCCCTCGACCCTTATCCTCCTCTCTCTCATTCTCTTCTATCATCCTCCAAAAGGCGGCTTCTTCGGCTTCGGACCATCCTCCAATCCCGGACTTGCCTTGAGCCAGGCTGACCTTCCTGACATCCTCGGCCAGGATCCCCTCAGAAGCCTCCACACTCAGGGCACAATCATATTCACCGGCAGAGAGACTGCAGCTTTTGCAGATCTCAAAGCCGCACTCCCGCTCGGGCTCGATCTGCATCATCAGATACCTTGTGGTGATGATGGCACTCTGACCCTGCCCCAGCGTGGCATTGATAAAGACATATGGAAGCTGCTTGTTCCCTGCAAAGAGGAGATTGCCCTTCACCCTGAACAGATCGCTGCTCAATTCCACATCATAATCCATCTGCAGTCCGGAATTTGTCATTTGATCCTCAAGAGCTAAGGAAGGCTCTTGAGACGGAGCGGAGGGCTTCTCCAGACATCCCTCAATGCAAAAGAGCGCCATCGGAAGGGAGATCAATACAGCAGCAATGCAAAGCTTAATAATAATTTTTACAATCATTTGACCGACCCCTTCATTTCCAGTGGAGAGCATGAGACGACCGACTCGTTTATTCGAGAGGCTGAGTTTATCGAGAGGCCCCCAGTTTATCCGAAAGGCAGACGTGCCCTGCAGAGCAGAGGCGCTGAGACCACCTTTGGGGGCATCTGAGTTCACCCCTCCAAGGATCTGATAACTCGCAGCAATCCTTCCAGGCAATCCATCTGCTTCTTCAGCTTATCCAGGTCCTGCTCTCCCTGCAAAGCAGCAGTAAGCTCTTTCATCCGGTGCAGGAGAGCTGCTCGCAAATTCGCTTTGGCTGAAATCATCTCCGCGCCATCTGGGATAGAAGGATCCTGTCTTTCCATCTCAAAGTCACCTGAAGAGCCGCTCCCGCCCTTTTGCAGCAGATATGCGCGATCTTGGCCTGGACGCTCGTCCTCCTTTTCGCGGCCCGGACGCGCAGGCTGCCTCTCCTCCAAGCGCGGCCCATCCTCAAAAGAGCAGACAGGGCAGACTATATTGCCCTCGCAGCGGAAGAGTGGCGCACCGCAGTCATGATGTGTGGCCAGCATTGTGCAGCCCTTCTCAAGCAACCTGGTTATCTTGGCTAAAATCTCATCTTCATCCATGCCGCCTCACCAGCCCACCACATACGTTTAAATACAACAACCATATCATCACTGCCTAACTGATAATTGGTATCATCTTTAACCTTTTTCAAGATATAGGTGGTGATTCTACGACTGCTGAAAATGTCCTTAAGCAATGCGTTGAGGTATTAGAGCGCATTATGAGCGATGATGCTGTTCCAAGAAACATAAGGCGCTCCGCGGAGAACGTGAAATCCATTCTCACAGACCAGAACGTGAGCGAAGCCATTAAAGCCGCTTCTGCGATCTCTATTCTTGATGAGATCAGCAACGACCCCAATATTCCACTTCACACCAGAACCCTGATCTGGAATGTAGCCAGCCAGCTCGAGACCATACCGATCGCTTGAAGTGCCTTTTCTGCTAGGCCATTCAAGCTCCTATGAGGCTCTAGTCCTGGTAGCTAAAAAAATGAGCGCGCAAGCTTTTTAGCTCTGGTTCGGGCAGTACAGGAAAAAGACAGAGACGACCATAATAGGAGTTTTTCAGGGGAATGAGGGGACTGTATGGCTTCCACTGGAGACTCAATTCTTCTTGCCTCTGGCTTTCATGTTTTTATTCTTTGAACGTCTCTCTGCTTTGCATGCTCCAAAAGAGCTGGGCTTGCGAAGCTTTCTGGTGAGAGGTCTAGAGTCTCCAGGATCTGCCTTCAGCAACAATCTGCCTGGACCATAAGGAAATACCTGTCCAGAATCAGTCGATGTGGCTCATTTGACTAGTGCAACTCATTTGATTCTAGTCTAACCATGGGCGAAGCTGCGGCATTTGACATGACATCATTTTTTCTGCGTTTTTTGTGTATCTATGCAATCCTCTGATAGCAGCAGAATATCTGTTATAAATCGGCATATGCTGCGAATCCGGATCGTCTTTAATTCAGTGGTCATGAAAAGTTGCGATCTTCTGTGGAGATTCGGTTTTTAAAATTCGATCACCATCTTCACAAAGTTTTATATACAATTAAGTCCAAGAGCAGCACAGGAGATTTTATTTTATAACTATTTATAACATCCAGGCTTTTTATTCCTTTTCCAGAGGAAATCATAGGGTGGGGCAGGTATCTTCCACTGGAAGCAAAGGGGAGTTCACCATAACTCTTAATATCCCTCAAGGCCATGAAAATTTGTTCAAGGGGAATTATCTTGGTATCTCTTTCAAGAGGGTTATTTGCTGATTTATTGACGCAGGGAGGCATATTTCAATCCAGGGATGTTCTTCGCCCAACCTATACTCCAAGTGAGTTGCCTCATAGAGAGGTACAGATAAACAGCCTGGCATCGATTCTGGTTCCTGCACTCAGGGGAGAGACCCCATCTAATGTCCTGATATATGGAAAGACTGGAACTGGCAAGACTGCAGTGGCGAAGTACGTAGGAAAAGAGCTCGAAGAGGCCAGTTTCGGGGACATGAAATGTTCTGTGATTTACATCAACTGCGAGGTTGTGGATACCCAGTACAGGATCTTGGCTCATCTTGCGAGACATTTCGATAAAGAGATACCGATGACTGGATGGCCCACTGACCAGGTATATGCAGAGTTTCGAGATGCTCTTGATGAGGATAAGAAGGTCGTAGTGATAATGCTAGACGAGGTTGACAAACTGGTGAGGAAAGGCGATGATGTCCTCTACAACCTCTCCCGCGTGAACTCAGATCTCCTCCGCTCAAGGGTGAGCATAATCGGCATATCAAACGACCTCAAGTTTACAGAATTTCTCGATCCAAGGGTCAAGAGTTCCCTTGGAGAAGATGAGATAATCTTTCCACCTTATGATGCAGAGCAGATCAGAGATATCCTGGAGCAGAGAGCAGCTCTCTCATTCAATCCAGGAGTCCTCCAGGAGAGCGTCATACCACTCTGCTCAGCTCTTGCGGCTCAGGAGCACGGAGATGCACGCAAAGCCTTGGATCTCTTAAGAATATCCGGGGAGCTTGCTGAGAGAACGAGATCAGTCGTGGTAGGTGAAGATCACGTCCGTTCAGCTCGCGAGAAGATCGAGCAGGACAGGGTGGAAGAGGTGATCAAGACCCTGCCAACTCAGTCTAAGCTTGTCCTCTACAGCATCATCCTTCTCGAGGAGCAGGGAACGAGAAACATAACGACGAGTGGCGTCTACAACATGTACAAGCAGCTCTGCCCAATGGTCGAGACGGATTTTCTGACACATCGCAGGATAACAGACCTCATCGCAGAGCTCGATATGCTCGGCATACTGCATACAATCGTGGTCAGCAAAGGCCGATACGGCAGGACCAAAGAGATCACTCTCAGCGTCTATTCCGGAAAGCTCAAGGCCACATTGCAGCAGGATTACAGGCTTAAAGTCCTGGCTGGCGTGAGCGTGACTCAGCAGTCGAGGCTTGGACTTCAATCATGAGGCCAGGCTCTGGCCTGCAATTATTTGATTTCGGATTTCCGTTTCTTTTTCTCAGTTGAGGTCAGAGAGAGCCGTCTCATTTGCCATGTTAAAAGAGCCTCATCTTCCTAGGGAGTGGAAGCTTTCGGCAATCCCTCCAACCGACAGATTTAATAAAATCCGTCGGTAAGATAGACCATTGATATCTGATTTGAAAGATAAATTAAATTGATCACATGCTTGGCTTCGGATTGGTAGAATGAAAAGGACCTTCTGCATCTTGGCGCTCTCCATGGGCTTGCTAATATTGGTGATGGGCCTATCAGTCCATTCCGGTCTCATCCTGTCAGGTCAGTTGCCGATATTTTCTAATGAAAACAAGATAGATGCGCCTTTGTATGAGCTGCTCTCCGAGGGAAGCGATCATATTCCTTTTATAGTGATCTTCGACTCCTCTAGGACGCCTGATGATGAAATGCTCAGCGATGCGCTCTTTGATGATGTTCGCAGATATGATCTGATTCATGGAGCAGCCGCTGTCGGATCTGGGCAGGCCATAAGGAGCCTTGCTCGTCAGGAATGGGTCGAAGGCATCTATCTCGACGGCTCGGTTCATGTCTCAGGGCCTGTGAGGTCTGATGACGATTTTGCCGGAGAGTCTCCTGCGAAGATGGTAAATGCCTCTTATCTCTGGAGCCAGGGGATCAATGGCACCGGGGTGACTGTGGCCATTCTCGATTCAGGCATAGACCAGAACCACCCTGACCTTATAGGAAAGGTTGTCGGAGAGGTGAACTTTGTTAAGAGCGAGGAGACCACAAACGATCTGCTCGGCCACGGTACAATGGTCGCGGGGATCATAGCTGGCTCTGGGGAGGCCTCCGGCGGCAGATACATGGGAATTGCTCCGGGGGCGAGGCTGCTCAATGTGCGGGTGATCGACAGCGATGGCGGTGGTCAGGATTCGGATATCATCGCTGGGATCGAGTGGGCCTTGAACAATGGCGCTGATATCATCAGCATGAGCCTTGGCGGATTGGATCTGGGCCAGACGGATCTGCCAGTGACGACTGCAGCGGATAATGCCATGGATGCAGGAGCGATAGTCTGTGTTGCCGCAGGCAATTCCGGATAAAAAGGCCTTGATCGGCTTGCTAGTTCTGCTGGCGGCAGCGATCATTGTCGTTCTTCTCTCCGGCTGCATAGATGCTCCAGGGGATGGTGTCAAGGTCATAACCGTTGGAGCTACAGACTTCTACAGCAGAATTGCGAGTTTCAGTGGCTCGGGGCCTCTGAGGGATGGAAGGATCAAGCCGGATGTCGTGGCTCCGGGAAAGAATGTGATCTCATGCGCTCCTATGGGCTACAGCGGCCTTGAATATGTCAACTCCTTCTACGCCAAGGAGTCTGGAACATCTCTCTCAACTCCAGTTGTCGCCGGCGTCGCAGCCCTCCTCCTTCAAGAGCATCCCGATGCCACGCCTGCGGGCATCAAGGCCGTCTTGGTCGCAGGTGCCAGAAAGCTGAACAACTCTCTGGGCGAGAGCTATGAACCATTCTACCAGGGGGCTGGGCTGGTTGATGCTGGCCGCTCTTTCGATATCATGGGCCCTGATATCTGCGCTGTGGTTCCTGACCGGTGGATCGTCGGAAGGTGGGCCTTCACCGAGGATTCGAGCTATCCTGGAGTTGATGTAGGAGCTGATAGAGATCAGAAGAAGATCTATGCCATGGCTCCGGGCGATGACGAGTGGACAACCAAGTTCCTCTTCGCTACCAACTCTCAAAGAGAGAACATTGGTTTTCATGTATCGGGAGATGTTGCGAGCTGGGTTACAGTGATGTCGCTTCCTCCAGTTATCCATGCCAATGAGCAGGTCATATTTGGGGCTTCGATTGCAGTGCCGAATGGTACCCTCTCAGGGGTATACAACGGCTCCATTGATATTTTGGAGGG
>JBFYLF010000044.1:8734-8988 GCA_041305505.1 Methanothrix sp.
GGAGAGCGGAAGATAGCCTCTGTGTCTTTGAGCGTTGAGGTTCCAAAGCGTCTCGATGTTCATCTGGGAAGCCATATCGTTAGCGGCATTATGAAGAAGAACCAGTGGGACTATTACTACCTGGAGACCCCATCCGAGACCAGAAATCTGACTGCACTTTTGAGCTGGCCGGGATCATCGAATCTGGATGTGATCTTGCTGGACCCCTCGGGCAAGAGCTATTCAGATGATAAGTCGAGGAGGTCAGAGGTCGT